>NZ_JBFSUD010000029.1:0-59730 GCF_041467175.1 Vibrio sp. 10N.247.310.24 | reverse complement strand
TAAATACCCAGCAACTCGCTGCAAAAATCAGCTCGAAAGATCAACACGCCCTATTATTCTATCTGTTTCTGAAATAATTTCTAATTCAACAGTAAATTCAATCAATTACTTAAGGGCTATTACCATCCTAGCAACAGACCGTTGAACTGATGAATTTATTGCACTCAAATGATAGATTTTTTAGGTTTATTGGAGGTTGGTACGAAAAGTAAGCGATGAGTGTCAGTTTTGAAGGAATCATGAGTGTAAAAAAGCAATAAAAAAGGAGCCACTAGGGCTCCTTCAATCAATATTTGGTTTCTTTGACTGATTAGTTTACCCAGTCACGAATTGTGTACGTTAGCGTGTGTACATCGTTTTTCAATACTAGCGTATCGTTTGTTAGTGTTACGTCGCTCCACTCGCTTAGAGTCGCGGAAACCGATTGTTCGATTTCCATTGCTGAGCCGTGACACATTTTCATGGTCATGCCCATTTGCTTAATGCGGAATTGACCGTCTTTTAGTTCGCCTTGACCGAAGAAGTTGTTACAACCAGCCATGCCGTTTGCCGTCATCTTTTCGCCGATCTCTAGACGAGGTGTCGCTTGGTGTTCGCTTTTCTCAATGTTCTTGCCATCAATTTGCGCAAGTTCCCAATTATGGTGCTGTAGATCGGTTGGTGTTACTTGCATCGCGTTATCACCTGTTGTTGTGCATGCTGCTAGCATCATAGGTAAAGCGGCTACTGCTAGTAATTTTTTTGAACTAAACTTCATATTATAAGGCTCCAAAGGAAAGAACGAAGTTACCGAATAAGTGTAACTTGATGGGTTCAAAGTATAGTTTACAAAACACTATATGTGTCAGTATAAGGTCATAGTTTAGTATGGATTTCATGAGCTAGGCGACAAATTAATCGCTTATTTTTGAGATAGTAAGCGTAATTTTGATTATGTAAGGAGGCGCGGTGGAGCAGTTAGAGTTTTTCCAAGTTCCAAGCCCTTGCGTCGGGGTTTGCTCAAGCGATGACAAAGGCTATTGCAATGGCTGTATGCGTAAAAGGGAGGAGCGCTTTAATTGGATGTCGATGACGCCGTCAGAACAGTTACACGTCATAAAGCTGTGTCGTCAGCGCTATAGAAGAAAAATAATGAAGCAAAAAAATTTGGTTGGTAAGTCGGTTGACGAAGAGGGAAGTACAAGTCCCCAAAGAGATCTTTTCGGCTAAAGAGGAAGTATTGAAATTTTATTTAACCTCGAGGTAACTATTACTTTACATAATGGTTGGGGTGTAATATTAAGGTAGGTACCTTTGTACCTGAAGGAGTGGTGTCGGTATGAATAAAAAGAACGGAAAATTCAAAAAAGAGCCAGTTAAAGCACTGGATCGAAAACCAATCGGGGCGAAAGATGACCCTGAAGAGACTCCGCGTGATTGGCATTCGATGTCAGAAGAAGAGCGAATGGAAATCCTTTCTCACCTTTCAGACATGCCTTTTCAATAACATCACTGGTTCTTCAGAGTCTTTCTTAAAGCCCTGTTTTCTTAAATAAACAGCTTTCTGAAATAAACATATTGCTAAACAAACATGTGATTCGCTTTCGTTACACCACGATGGTACGTGCAAAATGTATCATCGGCTTCGGTGGTTTTACTGTGAATTTTAATGTTTGTGATCACTTCTACAGCCCCTGCATCGTAGCAAGCTTGTTCTGCTTTTTTAACGATATCTAGCAGTTGGTTGAGTTCACCTTTCATCGTGGTTTCCATAGCTCCGACTTGGAAAGGCACATCGGCAGCTTTCACAACTTCAATTGCTTTATCAACCACTTCGAAGTTGTTGCCTTCTTTAACGCGAGGGATCACTTGGAAGGCAACCATCACTTCTTTTTCTCTTTTTAACTCAGACACTTTCTGCTTACTCTTGGATAGGGAATTGTTGCAGATAATAGGTTAATGCAGATATTAATTTTACAGCTAACGATGCTGTTCTATCGACTATATCAGTGACTAGAGATGTAGGCTTACTTGCTACCCCAATGGTCGCTAACCCAACCACCAATATGCTCATCAAAATGACTGCCACTGAATCTCTGGTTACGCTCCACCGAGGTATCACAGTCATCTTTGTTGTCTATTAGGTTTTGTATGTAGTTTGCCATCGGGTCATTAGAACGCTGACGATCTCGGCGAGTTGCCACTTCCTTAATCAGTTGTAATCGATATGTAGAGCTTGCACGTTTCATTTCAATGACCTCCCGGTTTTTAGACACTAATAGAAAAATCTAGTTGTCAGATATAGGGGCGTCAACGTGATTTCAGAGTATTTTTTTTGAGCAACCAAGAATCAATACCTTGGCATCATAATTCATAAAAGTGTCATTTAGGTTGGCATCTTTATGGAGGTTTGAGGGCGTAAGTTTGTATTTTGGTCCTGCTAATATGAGATGAACCATAAAAAAGCCCAGTGCAAACTGGGCTATTCGATTTTCTGTGGTTATTTTGAAGAACAGGTTATTTCGAAGAACTTGGTTTGCTCTTAAATTGCTTAACACTCTTCTTTTTTGCGGTTCTTCGGTTAGCCATTTTGTCTTTAGGCGGACGTTTGCGAGCTGCCGTTTCAGATGCAGGTTTGTCTGTAACAGGGAAGCCTTCCAACGCTTGTAGCATAAGAGGTTTATTGGTCAGAGTACGAATTGCATTCAGGTAGTCAGTTTCGCTGTGGCTAACCAGAGAGATCGCGCTGCCAGTACTTCCTGCTCTTGCTGTGCGACCAACTCGGTGGACGTAAGTCGCCGAATGCGATGGCAAATCAAAGTTAATTACGACAGGTAGTTGATCAATATGGATGCCTCTAGCCATAACGTCGGTGGCGATAAGCACACGAGTCTTGCCATTTTTGAAACTCTCTAATGCTTGCTCTCGCTCTTCTTGGCTCTTATTTCCGTGTAGCGCATTCACACTGATTTTGGCTTTATTCAATCGCTTGGTTAATGCATCTGCATTGTCTTTTGCGCCAATAAATACCAAGACCTGCGACCATGCGTGCTGATTGACTAGGGCGATCAGCGCTTGAGCTTTACTGCCTTTGTTCACTAAGTACAGAGTTTCTTCAATAGCCGCGACCACGCTGTTTTCTTGATGCGTCGTAACTTTTACTGGATTAACAAGAAGCGCCTCAGTCTGACTGATCAGCTCTTTTGGCAGCGTAGCCGAAAACAACAGTGTTTGATGCTTTTTAGGAAGAGCAGAAATAATGGTTTGAACATCTGGCCAAAATCCCATGTCGAGTAAACGGTCTGCCTCATCAAGAACTAAAGACTTGCATTGGGTTAGCTCGAGCTTGTTCTCTTGAATAACGGCATGTATTCGGCCAGGAGTTGCGATCACGAGTTGTGGCTTTTCTAACAATTGCTGTTGCTGGATCTCGATATCAACTCCACCAGTCAGTGTCACTGTTTTGATATCAAGTGTGGTTGCGATGGGTTCTAGTGCTTTGGCTACTTGAGAGGCAAGTTCACGGGTTGGAACAATGATTATCGCTTGTAGTTCATTTACATCATGCTTGATGCTGTTCAGCAAAGGTAAGCCAAATGCCAACGTTTTTCCGCTACCCGTTTGAGCCAACGCCAGCACGTCTTTCCCCGCAATAATTGTAGGAATTACCGCTTGCTGTATCTCTGTCGGCTTATTGAATTGAGATGGGATCGCGGAGACGGTTTTTGGGTTAAGGGCTAGGCTATCAAATGACATAAATGAACCAAGTATCAAAAGGGAGGTGGAGTCTAACAGGGCTGCAAATGTTAGAAAATCAGTTTTGTAACGTTACACGATAAACGCTCTCATTTTATGCGTGAATTATGTATGTTAGCCATACGCGATAATTAAACGTTCATCATATTGTAATGGCATTGAATGGACGTACAATGTCCGCCCTAAAAATGTTCATGAAATGAGTTCGAAATGAGTTGGGACAGTATATCGCTGTTTATTGTTATCGTGTTTTTTATTGCCATTATTCCAGGCCCTAATGCTTTGCTGGTATTAAGCACAGCCTTAACTCAAAGGAAGCTGTTCGCATTTGTGAACGTGTTGGGCGTGTCATGTGGTTTCTTTTTTCACGCCTTTATCTCGGCCAACGGCATAAGTTTGTTATTGTCGAACACCCCAATGGCCTTTGAAGGGCTTAAGTGGGCTGGGGTTTTGTATCTTGTCTGGCTTGGGTATAACCATTTTCGCGCGGCCCTGCGTGCTCAAGAGGGTGTACTTTATGCGGTAAGTGCATCGGGAAGTAAGCTATACAATCAATTTTTCAAAGGGCTCCTCACTAATCTACTGAATCCTAAAATCGTCCTGTTTTATCTTTCTATATTCCCTCAATTTGTTTCAAAAGATGCGATTGTGACAGACAGTTTGATGCTTGGTGGGATTCAGGCGACAGTAGTGTCGATGTGGTTCTTGATTGTGATCTTAATGGCGGATACGTTCAAGCGCTTGTTGGTTCAAAAGCGAACCTCACAAATGATGAACATTGTTTGTGGTGTTCTATTTGTGGGCTTTAGTATTCAACTAGCATTGTTTCAGCTCTGAGGTAGTGTTGCTAAGAATGGGGCATATACCATATTCTATTCAGTTCTCATTTTTTACTGAATCCTCAGGAATTTTAGAGTCTCTTCATAAATGGCTAAAGCATTGCTATGTAAAGTCGATATAATGGACAGTCATCAATTGGATGAATGTGTATGTTTCGAGCTTAGATTTGAAACAGAAAACAACAGATAGTTAGCTTGTTCATTTTTACCAAGAAACAGAAACATGAAACAAAGATAGGGAGTCATCGATGAGTGAAGAGTCATTCACCCAGAAACGTGAGTATTACCGCCTGAAGTACCCTAAAAAGGCGCGCCCAGTGATACGAATCAAAGATGAACTTTTTCATGTCAGTGAAGTTTCTGAAAAAGGCGTGCGCTTGATGATGAGTAACATCATCCCGGTCTATCGAGGCTTCTCAATGGCAGGCACTTTATGGTTGCATGGTAATAACAGCATTGATATTCGTGGTTCTGTATTGAGGCAAGAAGGCGATGAAGTGATCGTTCTGTTATCACAAGGCCCGAGTTTCAAAGATATGGTGGCTGAACAACGACACATTAGGCAAAGGTACCCGGTTTTCTTCGCGAACCTCAGAGTGGCATAAGCAAAGCTTCTATACGCCTAAAACCCAAGTAACTCATCGTTATCTGATATAAAAAGCCCAGCACTTTGACAAGTGCTGGGCTTTGTCATCTATATGAACAAACTACTTCTAAAGACAAACTAACAAGTTTGCTTCGTCTTATAGCTCGTCGACTGTTGCCCAAACCGCTGCTAGCATGTCGTGACCAAATGCAACACTGCGCTCTGGAGACCAACCGTACAGTTCGTCAGCGTGGCTGATGTGATCTTTAAATGGCATCTCGACAGTGTATGCCAAACACTTGAACTGTTCGCCGATCCAGTTTGTGCCGACGGTCATATTTGCTTTGCCCGGTTCGTCTTTATCGTAACCAAATTCATCTTGGAACTCTGGCGTGATAGTCAGAAGAGCTTGCTTGAAGTGATTCTCTAGTTTTGCAATGCGCTCGTTGTATGAAGGTGTGCCTTCGCTACCAGCAACAAAGTTATATGGGATTGCTTCGTCGCCGTGAATGTCTAGACAAAGGTCAACACCAGTCTCTAGCATGCGCTCGCGAACAAGGAAAACCTCAGGGCTGCGTTCCATAGAAGGTGACTGCCATTCACGGTTTAGGTTAACGCCAATACCGTTAGTGCGTAGGTGGCCACGGATACTGCCGTCTGGGTTCATGTTAGGTACAACGCGGAATACAACGCTGTCTAGCAGTGAGCGGCCTACTGTGTCTGTCTCATCAAGCAAGCGTTGTAGCAGACCTTCGATCAGCCATTCAGCCATGGTCTCGCCCGGATGTTGGCGACCAATAACCCAGATGTTTTTCTTCTCTGCACTTGGCTCACCGATGGTTAGCAAAGTGATGTCGTTGTTATCTAACGTATGGCCCAGAGTTTCTAGCTTACAAGCAGGGTGCGTTTGAGCACTGTGCAAGAGATCTTGATGACGATCGTATGAATACGGTGCGAAGTACGCGAAGTACATTGAATCGTGTTCAGGAATGATATCAAAGCTTAAAGTGTCGCCATCGAATTGAGATGGAATGCGGAACCACTCTTCACGGTCATACGATGCAACCACATCATAATCTTTCCAGCCTTCAGGGTAGGCAGATGTTGCCAATTGGCCGATTTCAAAGTGGTGAGCTTGTTGAGCTTCACTTTCTAAGCGGAAATGAAACCATTGTGCGATTTCAGTTTGATTATCCGCTGGAATAGTTAGTTGAATGTTTTGTGGTGAATCTGCTGAAACGACGTGAATGTTGCCGCTTTCGAAGTTGCTGAAAATTTTCATTGTAGTTTTTATCTCGTAGTTGAGTTGCCGTAAGATTAGCACACTTTTTTTCGAGCAAACCACTAACTAAATCGTAATGAGATGTTATTTCAGCTATCTGTTTTTAGCTGCCTACTTTTAAATCGACAGCTATTTAACGGTTAACTTTGAGCTATCGACGTTGGCAAGTCGTGCAACCACGACAGGCAGAGCGTGTATAGCGATCGAGTTTACTGCGTTGCACCTTACAGTACGCATTTTTCAGCGCTCTTCTTCCAGCAAACCAATCATCCGGCTTTGACAGGATCAGATAACCATTGAAGCGCTTCACAAGCTCTATTCTATTTTGGTCGATGAACTTTCTATCAAAGCCTATTTCGAAGTAATCAAGCGCTTGTTCAATCGAAGTAAAGCTCGCTATTTTTTGTTGGAACTCTGTTTGGCTCATGGGGAGTTTGTTTGTGAACTGGTGGCAACTATTGTACCGAGTTCACGATTTATTTTATTGATTTTAGTTATGACTTACCTGGGGTTGAACCGTAGGCTTTCTTAACATGAAGTGATCTTTTTAACTCTTTGAGGATTATAGATAAAGTACTAACGAACAGTGACAACTACCCAACCAGATAGGGGAATCAATGAATCGAATCAATCCAAAGAAACTACTTCGCAGTAAATGGACGGCCGTTAGCCCAGTAAAGAAAGAAAAGCACTTTATGATCACGGAGGTCGAATTCGAAGAAGGGGAGGTCATTCGTTGCTTAATAGAAGCGGTGATGACGAAACGAGAAGAAGACATTAACTGGCGCGATCTAACCGATAAGGATCATTGGCTTCCTGGTTGGAAATAAGTGTATCAAGTCGAGGCGATCTGCTTGATACACTTGTATTAATTACCCGACGCAGCAAGCCCTTGCCAGTATTTAAGGCCTTCTAACACACCCTCTGCATGTGTTGCTCTGCTGGTGTATACGTTATCTCGATCGGACAGGTGAGCGATCTCAGGGTAATGATTCGCGACCAATATTGAATTTACGCCATCTATGGTTAGCATCGAGGTGTCGTTCGCTGAATCGCCAGCCACGCATACCTCTTCAATGCTTAACTGATGTTGTTTAAGTAGATGATGAATCGCTGTGGCCTTGTTGACACCCTTAGGCGTGATATCTAAGTACCAATCGTGGGAATAAGTAAGGTGTACATCTAAACCGTGTGATTCCAGACGAGATGCGATCAGCTCATGTTGAGGCTCTGAGAGTTTTCCTTCGAAAGTGATCTTGTATTCCCCTTGATGGCTCTCTAAGCGCTCTCCCATGAAATCGAGCGATGCAAGTGCAGACTCAACCTTTGACTTGTTCCAAGACGCTTCTAATTGATTGTGCCAGGTGTGATCCGGTGTTTGGGAGTGCTCGTGATGAATTCTCGTGCCTACGTCGCTGATAATCGTGTGTGGTTTCGGGTAGTTGTCAGAAGCTAAACCCACACGAATTGAGGGCAGTGTTCTACCTGTCGCGATGATAAAGCGGATATCCGGTTGTTTTGTTAAGTAGTTAAACAACTGATCAACCCCATGAGACGAGCCGCCATCAAGCGTGCCATCAAAGTCACACACCAGCATTTTTATCATTCTAATACCTGTCCTTTTATCCGTCCGAAAGAGTATCCAGCCTTTAGATAAAGAATGGATCAGCAATGTGTACTCTACAAGTTGTCTTTCGGCCTGGGTAATCGACTTTTGACAGTTTGCAGCAAGTATCACAGTTGGTGTTATGTCTTCTATATCGGAGATGAAGGTATCAATCCGATCTGTGCCTAATTGGACGGACTCTATCCAGATTGCCCTTCATATGTGTGTAAAAGTCATTGTGAGTGCGCGCCTCGTAATGGTGTTAATTTACCGGTCTTAGTGGCGTTTAAATCCTCTTAATTGGTTTGTATTCAAATTGTTTGTACACGAACTATTTGTGCATATTCTTGGTCTATTTAGCCTATTAATTGTTCTGATGTGAAATAAATATTCAATAATCTATCTGTAAGTAATACATAATGCCGCAGGTGTTGAGTGTGATTTAAATTTCCTTATTATCAATATTTTGCTTTGTATGGGCTTGATATTTGACCTTTGTTTGGGCTGGGGTTTTAACGGTTTTTCATTGACTTTACAGAACGATGCCCCTTGATTTGCATGGGTTAATTGCTTAGAGTGCTAATCGTTTTTCGGGTTTAAATAACCGTTTTTAAGTTTAAATAATCGGTTTTGAGTTTAAATAACTATTAGTTTAGATAACTAAGAAAGGATTAAATTACATGGATCCCATACTGGAAGTTAAGGGACTGTACAAGGTGTTTGGTGAAGACACCGACCGTGCTTTTACAATGATTAATGAAGGCGCGAACAAAGATAAAGTTTTCGAAGAAACAGGGTTAACGATCGGCGTTAACGATGTTTCTCTTAGCATTCAAGAAGGCGAGATTTTCGTCATAATGGGCCTGTCAGGATCTGGCAAATCAACCCTAGTACGCCTTCTTAACCGCTTGATTGAACCTACCAAAGGTAATGTGCTTCTTCGAGGCAAAGACATTGCCCACACCTCAGAAGATGAGCTCCGCGAAGTCCGTCGCAACAACATCTCCATGGTTTTCCAAAACTTCGCATTGATGCCTCACATGACAGTGATTGAAAACGCCGCGTTTGGTCTTGAACTAGCGGGTGTTGAAGTCGATAAGAGAAAACAGTCAGCATTTGAAGCGTTGGAACGAGTCGGTCTCGGGCCGTATTCAGAATCTTACCCTGATGAATTGTCTGGCGGTATGAAGCAGCGTGTTGGTTTGGCTCGTGCTCTAGCATGTGACCCTGATATCTTGTTGATGGATGAAGCATTCTCGGCGCTCGATCCTTTGATTCGTACTGAAATGCAAGATGAGCTTATTCGCCTTCAAAATGACGATAAACGAACCATTGTTTTCATCTCCCATGATTTGGATGAAGCGATGCGAATCGGTGACCGTATTGCCATTATGCAAAACGGTGAGGTGGTTCAAGTGGGTACCCCAGACGAAATTCTTAACAACCCAGCGAACGATTATGTCGAAGCTTTCTTCCGCGGTGTGAATGTAGCAAGTGTTCTTACGGTGAAAGACATTGCACGTAAGAAGCCAGCGGCGGTATTTAAAAAATCAGAACATGACGGCCCAGCGTCCGCTCTACAAATCTTGATGGATAACGACCGTGAATAAGGCATTGTTGTTGAGAAAAGCAGTCGTTACTCCGGCATTGTCTCTGTTGATTCCCTTCGTAAAGCACACAAAGAGAACAAATCACTCGTCAGTGCGCAGCTCGATGATGGCCTAACGCTGAACCCTGATTTACCAATCAACGATGTGCTTGGCCTTGTTGGCGGTGTGCCTTACTCCGTTCCTGTTGTGGATGAGCAAGGTAATTACTTTGGCGTGGTAACTAAGTCGCGACTGTTACAAACATTGGATAAGGGGTAGATCATGTCGTCTGAACAAACAAATAATGACCCATGGTCTCAATCAGCTCCAGCAGCTCAGCCATCAAGTGATCCTTGGGGTCAAGCAGCAGATACCTCACCATCAGCAGATTGGTTAAGCAGCGAAACAGTCGAAACGACACCTTTTGATCCACTTAACCCTTTTGCAGAAGCAGTTTTGCCCGTCGACACTTGGGTAGAGTCTGGACTGAATTGGTTAGTTGAGCACGGACGTCCATTGTTTCAAGCAATCCGTGTGCCTATCGATTTCATTCTAAGTTCATTTGAAACGGCGTTGGTGTCGACACCTGCACCATTCATGTTGATCATTTTGTTTTTAGTTGCATGGCAGTTTTCAAACCTGAAGCTTGGTTTGGCTACAGCCGTTTCTTTGACTTTTATTGGCTTGATTGGCGCTTGGTCTGAAGCGATGACCACGCTTTCACTGGTTATGACATCGGTATTCTTCTGTCTGCTGATCGGCTTACCCATGGGGATATGGCTCGCCCGCAGCAATACCGCGGCTAAATTCGTACGCCCAATTCTCGACGCCATGCAAACGACGCCAGCCTTCGTTTATCTTGTACCCATCGTAATGTTGTTTGGTATCGGTAACGTTCCGGGTGTGGTGGTGACGATCATATTCGCACTTCCTCCTGTTGTACGTTTGACTATCTTGGGTATTCAGCAAGTACCGGAAGATCTGATCGAAGCGGGTCACTCATTTGGTGCCAGCAAAAAGCAGATGCTTTACCGAATTCAACTACCACTTGCACTGCCAACCATCATGGCGGGCGTGAACCAAACACTGATGTTGTCGCTATCGATGGTGGTTATCGCATCAATGATCGCGGTAGGTGGATTAGGTCAAATGGTACTGAGAGGTATTGGCCGACTGGATATGGGATTAGCCGCTGTTGGTGGCCTAGGCATTGTTATTCTTGCAATCCTACTTGACCGCATTACCCAAGTTCTCGGGGTAAATGCAGGTAATACAAAATTACGCTGGTATCACATGGGGCCTGTTTCCCTTGTGCTAAAAGCTTTAAATCGCGGTAAACAATCAGAACTACAACTAAGGAAAAACACCAATGAATAATTCATGGAAGAGTAAGCTAGCCGTTAGCATCGTTTCGACACTGGCTGTATCAACGAACGTGTGGGCTGCAAGCTTACCGGGTGAAGGTGTATCAGTTCAGCCCGTTCAATCTTCAGTTGCTGAAGAAACGTTCCAAACACTGATTGTTAACCGTGCTTTAGAAGAGCTTGGTTACGATGTGAAATCAACGCAAGAAGTGGACTACAACGTAGCTTACACTTCTATCGCAAAAGGTGACGCAACGTTCCTAACAGTAGGTTGGTTCCCACTACACGCTGACAAATACAAAATGGCGGGTGGCGATGACAAATTCTACCGTGAAGGCCAATATGTAAGTGGTGCCGCTCAAGGTTACCTTATTGATAAGAAAACCGCTGAAAAGTACAACATCACTAACATAGGTCAATTGACTGATCCAAAAATCGCTAAGCTGTTTGATGCTGATGGCGATGGCAAAGCAGACCTGACGGGCTGTAACCCTGGTTGGGGTTGTGAGATGGTCATCGAACACCAAATCTCTGCATTCAAATTGGACGATACCGTTACTCACAACCAAGGTAACTATGCAGCGATCATCGCAGATACGATTTCACGTTACCAAAAGGGCGAGTCAGTTCTTTACTACACGTGGACACCTTATTGGGTAAGTGGTGTATTGGTTCCTAACGAAGACGTAGTTTGGTTAGAAGTTCCATTCTCTTCACTTCCGGGTGATCGTGCGAATGTTGATACTACTTTGTCTAACGGTAAGAACTACGGCTTCGAAATGAACTCGATGCGTATTATTGCGAACAAAGAGTTTGCTAAGAACAACCCATCTGCGGCGAAGCTTTTTGAAATCATCAAACTTAACATCAATGATGTAAGTGCTCAGAACATGATGATGAGTAAAGGTAAGAACAGCTCGGCTGATATCGAAGCGCACGTAAACGGTTGGATCAAAGCGAACCGAAATACGTTTGATGCTTGGATTACAGAAGCGAAGAAAGCGGCACTATAACGGTTGTTTTTCGTAAGCAGTCGATAACCGGCTGGAATAAAAAGAGAAGGCCGGTAGTCTGATTCAGACTACCGGCCTTTGTTTTTCTAGCGACATAACTATTTTTTAGCGACATAACTATTGTTATCGCATTATTTTTTAAAGCGGCTTGTTCTTTTAAAAGCGAGCAGCTCTAGCGTTCGCCTTGAACCTCAAAGTCATCGCTGATTAAACGAGCGCAACCATCGGCTTCTAGTGCCCAGTGCTCACGATGCACAACACCAAACGCTTTGTTCATTGTCCAACTAGCCGTCAAAATGTAGCCGCCCTCTGGGTGCTCTTCCCACGTAACGTCTGTGTAATCAATGTCTTTGAAGCCTTGGTCGATGATGTTTTGCCAAAATGCTTGAATCGCTTCACGACCTTCAAAAGTACCAAATGGACGCGCTTCCATTACACAGCTTTCAGCATATTGATCTGCACAACCTTTCGCATCTTGGCTGTTGAATGCTTTCTGCCACGCGTTAATGCCTTGCTTACATGCTTCTAAAATTTGGTTGTCTAACATTGTCTTTCTCCATAACAGTCTTCTTTCAAACACTGTGTCTTTGATTTGGGTGTCTCGATAAGTTGGATTCAGTTTAGCCTTGGAAATTAAGTTGAAAAACAGAGATAATAGAAAATACTGTATGTAAAAAGAGAACAATAGGATGAGTAAGCTAAAGCAGATGTCGATTTTCGCTCACATCGTAGAGCAGGGCTCAGTATCAGCTGCGGCTGAAAAGCTTGAGTTATCCAAGTCCGTCGTCAGTCAGCACCTCAAAATTCTGGAACAAGAACTAGGTGCTTCACTTCTCAAACGCACAACACGGAGGCAATCTCTGACCAGTATGGGTGAGCGTTTTTATTTAAGCTGCAAAGACATCAACGTGATTGCTGACTCGGCTTGGGATATGGCCAAAGCTGAGCTAGAAGAGCCACAAGGTCGGATTCGTATTACTGCACCGAATGCTCTTATGGACTTGCTCGTCGCCCCTGTTGTCGCAGATCTAATGAAGCAATATCCCAAGCTAAAACCCGAGCTGATAAGCGATGATCAGCACTTAGATTTCATGGAACACGATATTGATCTCGCAGTACGAGTAGGAACTTCTCGTGACAGTAACCTAAAGCAGAAACGCTTGGGCGAGTTTAAAGACGTGTTGTGTGGCGTTGAAAGCATGCGTTCTCGTGAGCTTGAATCTATTCCTTACATTGCTAACTCATGGCAAGGTAAGCAAGTTTCTCATCACTTTACTTCTCAAACAGATCAAAACTTTATTTACCAACAACAAGCAAGTTGCACTACGAACTCCTTTCATAGTTGTCTCGCGTTGATCAAATCTGGCGTTGGCATTGGTGTGATCCCAGACTTCTATCTTCATCAACTATCAAATGAAGTGGTCGATCTCTTACCAAGTTTTCAACTACCCACAAACACGGTTTATGCGTTGAATCCATTCGCCTCAAACACACCGATTGCCATCAAACTGTGCGTCAAAGCGTTGGAAGAGAAGCTCAAACAGAACTTTGTTTAAAACCAATTCGATAAGTCAGTGATTTAGTAAAGAGGCTTAAAACCAAACTTGCCTAATAGATTGCTCAAGAGTGAAGATACAAAAACATAAAGACACAAAAAAGCCCGAGTATAAACTCGGGCTTTGAATCGTTTTCTTTATAACTTATGAGGAGCTAGATTGCCTGACGAAGTTGAAAGTAACGCCCTTGTGCATTCAGTAGTGTCTCGTGAGAGCCATGTTCAACAATGTCACCTTGTTCGATCAGAACGATAGAATCCATGGATTCAAGACCAATCAAACGGTGCGTAATGAAGATAACCGTCTTGCCTTCGAAGTGCTTCTCGAACAGCGCCATGATGCTGTGTTCTGTCTGCTTATCCAAGCCTTCTGTCGGCTCATCGAGAAGCAGGATAGGGGCATCATGAAGAATCGCACGTGCAATACCAATACGGCGCTTCTCACCACCAGACAGTTGACGACCACCGTCACCCAACCAGCTATCAAGCGCGTCATTCTCAAGTAGCTTTTCTAGACCAACGTCTTTAAGGATGTTAGCTAGGTGCTCATTGTTGGCATCTGGTTTCGCAATCAACAAGTTGTCGCGTAGGCTGCCATTCAAGATGTCGACACGTTGGCTTACTACACTGATTGATTCACGCAGTTGTGATTCGTTCCATTGTGTTAGTTCAATGCCTGCGATTGAGATGTAACCCTTCTTAGGATCCCAGTAGCGAGTCAGAAGCTGAATCAGAGTCGATTTACCTGAACCCGTTTGACCCACAATCGCAACCTTGTTCGTTGCCGGAATCGTTAGCTCAACAGCGTTCAGAACACTTCGCTCAGAATCAGGGTAGTTGAACGTCACGTTTGAGAACGTAATATCAAGCGGCTTGTTGATGTCGAGTTTCTCTTCAGCAAACTGAACTTCAGGCTCCGACAGAATCACTTCGTTCAAGCGACGAGCAGAAGACAGAGTTTGACCTAAATGCTGGAACGCGCCTGCGATAGGCATCAGCAGTTCAAAACTTGCCATGGTTGCGAATGCCATTAGCGCGATGAACGGGTCTGGTGCATTACCACCCACGCCGTCAGCCGCAAGCCAAAGCATAAGAACAAGCGTCAAACCGTTGAACAGCATTAGCGCTGCTGAAGCCATACCGGTTAGGTTAGCATTCACAAACTGATTCGCCATTAGCTTGTGTTGCGTTTCTAGAATCGCATTGCGGTAACGCTCTTCAGCACCGAATAGAGTCAGTTCGCTGTAGCCTTCAATCCAATCTAGTGTAGTCACACGAAGGTCTGCTTTGTTCTGTGTCAGTTCGCCGCCGTTACGCTTGCCCAGCTTGTAGAACAAGATTGGCCAAACCAAAAGCATGATCAGAAGGATAGAACCCAAGATCAAACCAAGTGAACTGTCAAACCACATTAAGAACAGAGTCAGGAAGAAAATCCCAAATACACCAACCGTCACAGGGCTTACTAAACGTAAGTACACGTGATCCATGGCGTCGACATCAGCAACCAAACGGTTCAGTAGGTCAGCATCACGAAGGTTTGAAATACGACCTGGGATCAGCGGAGCCAGCTTCTTGAAGAAGAAGATACGCAGATCAGTTAACAGTTTGAATGTCGCATTGTGGCTGACAACACGTTCACCCCAACGACCCGCCGTTCGGCTCATTGCCAAACCACGTACACCACCACCCGGTAGCATGTAGTTGAAGGTTTCACGTGCAATCGTAAGGCCTGCAACCGCAGAAGCTGAAATGAACCAGCCTGATAGCGTTAACAAGCCAATAGAAGCCGAAAGAGTAGCAAAAGCCAATAGCATGCCTAGCGATAGGCCAAACCAATGCTTTTTATAGAGTTTCAGGTAAGGCAGTAAATCACGCATCTAAATTACCCTTATTATCTTGTTGAGCTAAGTTCGCGTTCAGCATCTCTTCAAACAAACCACCCGCAGTTGAAAGCTGAGAGTAATGACCTTGTTCAACCAGACCACCATCGCGCATAACCAGAATATTATCGACTGATTTAAGAGGAGCGAGTTGGTGCGTCACAAGTAGGGCAGTGCGGCTTTCAATGTTGCTATTGATGCCTTTCATCACTAACTGTTCACTACGAGTATCTAGGCTGGCTGTTGGTTCATCTAATAACCAGAACTGACCGTCTTGAATCATTGCGCGAGCCAAAGCTAAACGCTGAGATTGACCAACAGACAGGCCGCCAGAGCGATCAGAAATCATGTAATCCAAGCCGAGCTCGTTAACGAACTCGCTAGCAAATGATTGCTCAAGTGCATTCTCGACAACTTGGTCAGCAATATCGTGCTTACCTAGGGTGACGTTGTCACGAATACTGCCGTGCAACAACAATGGGTTTTGACCAACCCAGCTGATCGTCTTGCGCCAAGAGGCTAAGTCTAAGTCACGCAGTTCAATGCCATTGATTTTCAAGCTTCCTTCGTAAGGCATGAAACCAAGAATAGCGTTGATCAAACTCGTTTTACCCGCACCACTTGGGCCAACTAACGCAGTCGATTGGCGAGTGTTCAGTGCAAACGAGATAGGACCAACCAATTGAACACCTTCAGGGCTTAACACTTTTAGGTCGGTAGCTTCAATATTGATGCCTTGAGCCGGATCGAGCTGAGTGTCGCCTGATTTAACCTTAGTGATGTCGGTTTCTAAGAACTCGACAATACTTTCGGCTGCGCCAACCGCTTGTTGCTTCGCGTGGTAGAAAGTACCTAAGTCACGTAGAGGTTGGTAAAACTCTGGCGCCAAGATAAGGATGAACAAACCTGCGAATAGAGTAATGCCAACACCGTAGTGACCGAAGTTAAGCTCACCGATGTAGGTGAAACCAAAGTAAACCGCGGTCATCGCGATCGAGATCGACGTGAAGAACTCAAGTACAGCAGAAGACAAGAAAGCGATTTTCAACACATCCATGGTACGCGTTCTGAACACTTCAGATGCACCTTTAAGTACTTCTGTTTCAGCGTTGGTGCGGTCAAATAGACGGATAGTCGTCATTGACTGTAAACGGTCGTAAAAGTGACCGGAAAGGCGCTGCAGCGCTTTGAAGTTTTTACGGTTTGCATCGGCCGCTTTCATACCCACAAGTGCCATGAACATCGGCACCAGTGGAGCAGTCAGTAAGAAGATCAATCCTGCTGCCCAGTTAACTGGGAACACCACAACCAAAATAATGAATGGAATCATTACCGACAGAGACATCTGAGGCAGGTAACGAGAGAAGAAGTCTTGCATGTCTTCTACTTGTTCTAGCAACAGCGTTGCCCACGTACCGGCAGGTTTACCTTTAATGTAAGCAGGGCCTAACTCACGTAGTTTATCTAGGATGAGTTGCCTGATGTAGACCCGGATCTGTTCACCACAGCGATAACCTGCGATTTCACGTCCCCATGTACAGCCAGCACGGCCAACGACCGATAATGCCAAGCCTGCGAAATGACCAACCAGTTCAGATTTATCGACGTTCTCGATGATCAGCTGGTGAAGAATAGAGGCGAGAAGAGCTGCTTGAGCAATTAAGAACACGCTTGAAAGTACGCCAAGGCTAATCGCAATCATAAGCCAGCGTTTCGCTAACTTACTCTGTTGCTTAAGCCACTTGTTCAAGCTGCGTTGTTTTTTCTTATCCATTATGAAGGCTTAATGATAATTATTATTTGTTGAGGGCGGCTAGTATACAAAAGAAAGCCCAGTGGATATACCACTGGGCTCTAGGGATTTACAACAAAATGTGATGACGCCCTGCATCTACTGAGGTGAGGGCTTCGATATTTAAATCTGCAATCTCAGATTTACTTATCGTTAAGGCCATCTAGGAAGCGTTCAGCATCCAGTGCAGCCATACAACCTGTACCAGCAGAAGTGATTGCTTGGCGGTAGTTGTGGTCCATTACATCACCTGCAGCGAACACGCCTGGGATGCTGGTTTGTGTCGCGTTACCTTCAAGACCAGACTGAACAATGATGTAATCATCTTTCATGTCGACTTGGCCTTTGAAGATTTCAGTGTTTGGTTGGTGACCGATAGCAATGAATGCGCCCATTACTTCGATGTCTTCCGTTTTGTCAGACTGAGTATCTTTAATACGAACGCCCGTTACACCCATGTCGTCGCCTAGAACTTCGTCTAGCGTGCGATCAGTGTGAAGAACAATGTTGCCGTTCTCTACTTTGTCCATTAAACGCTTCACTAGGATCTTTTCAGCGCGGAATGTGTCACGGCGGTGAACAAGGTGCACTTCAGACGCGATGTTAGACAGGTAAAGTGCTTCTTCAACAGCGGTGTTTCCACCACCCACAACTGCAACTTTCTGGTTGCGGTAGAAGAAACCATCACACGTTGCACAAGCAGAAACGCCACGGCCTTTGAATGCTTCTTCAGAATCTAAACCTAAGTACTTAGCTGATGCACCCGTTGAGATGATCAATGCATCACACGTGTACTCGCCAGAATCGCCTTTAAGACGGAAAGGGCGGTTAGATAGGTCGACTTCGTTAATGTGGTCGAACAGGATCTCTGTTTCAAAGCGCTCTGCGTGCTCTTTCATGCGATCCATTAAAGCTGGACCCGTTAAACCTTCAGCATCACCGGGCCAGTTTTCCACTTCTGTCGTGGTTGTAAGCTGACCACCTTGCTGCATACCGGTAACCAGTACTGGGTTTAGGTTTGCACGAGCAGCGTAAACTGCAGCTGTATAGCCAGCAGGGCCAGAACCAAGAATCAATAAATTACAGTGCTTTACGTCGCTCATGAGGACTCCGAAATTGAAATTGTTTTTATTTATAATCGCTTAGGATTGTATGGAAAATATGGAGGCAATAAAAGGTTAAACAAGGGCTGAAGTGTAATTAATCGTTATAGTTTAGAACTTAATCGAGACAAACGTTTTCGTGGCTGGAAGATCAGTGAAAAGGCTTAAAGGTTCCGGGGATTTGGAGTGAGTAGTTATGGCCGCATTCAGTAAACTAGATGAGGTCTTATTCCACTAATCAAACTTACCTTACGTTGATTTGAAGTCGACTTTGTAGAAGCTTGTATGTTTCGGTGTGTGCGAGAGTCGTTACTGGTTTTTAAACTCGTAATTGGACATAAACGTGTTATATCACTCGCTAAATTAGCGATAAACGGATTAATTGAGATATGGAAAAAAGCCTTGAGAACCATTGTCCAGTAGAAACATAAACTCCCCCCAATATAATTGAATTTCGTCAGAGCTTATTTGTTAGGTGCGTTCTCAAACAATGCTATAGCTCATCGTACTTACAGATTTCAATTTGATCTTGGCTAATACCGCAACCAATAAGGGCTTGAGCATGCTCTGTTCTCTCTTCATCGGTATAACAGCAAACTTTCCATCGCGCACCTTCAGTACCATTAGCAATGCGGCGGAAGTATGGCAAGTCGATTGCGTTCAATGAATGGCCAATAATCACAACCTCTGTAACGTCCCCAAGCTCTTCAAAATAACTGCTATTCTGTTCTAAAACGTCATCAACTGGCTTTTTAAGTGCATGAAGGGGATACCTAGCAGCACTTTCAGCATCCGAAAACATCGAACGAGTGCTCTCTCCGTCTTCATCAACTTCTGGTATCTCTACAATATTTTCTCCATGACCAAAAATTAAATCATCGTTGGTCTCAGCACGCCCATGAATATGGAACACGCTTTCATCTTCAATACCATAGATGAGTTGAAGGGTTGATGTGTAGTTAAAAGTGATAAAATGTGCATTTTCAGGAAACGTGATTTTCTCGCTCGCCCGAGTTACATCTATTTGGTTAACCCACCCAATGAAAGTTTCTTTCACCGTAGAAACATGTATATCGGTTTGCTCAGTAAGTTCATCTTCTAACCCATAAACAAAACTAGGCCTAAAGTCTTCTGCTTGAATATCGACTTCATTATGAAAATCAAAGAAGTCTTCCCAACAGAAAGCACCCAGCGCGTTCTCAAAGTCATGCCAAGGTTCATGATCATGTAAGTCGAAAGAGTAATAATTTTCTAGCTCATCTAGAGTACTTTGTGCGAACTCATAAAACTGACTGTAACTTGTTGGCAAATCGTGCCAAAGATCAAATCCATTACCAATTATATAAAGTGTTGTCATCTTTCTCATACCTCATAGCCCTAATGTCTTGTTATATGTATATGCTTTACAAGCCAAATGCTGTAAATACACTTTGCTGCTTATGATGCGGTAAAACAAAGTTGACGCCCAACGGTGATAGTGGTTTTTGATATTCGACAAGTATGTTGAAGGTATTAACGTAAACACTGCCAATTCGCTTTCTTTCATAGAGAGTATCATTGATAAATCGCGCATAGAAGCCCGCGATCAAGTCTGCCACTTGAACTCCTGAACTCAAGTTTGAGTTAACAAATTCAAGCCTAAAGTCACTATGAACATCTAGATCAGAATTAGGAATCGGTGGAGAGTTCTTTGAGATACTATTCTGAACTATATATTCTTTCGATTTTTCTAAAATAACATCGAAGTCCCGCTGTTCATCGTGCATCAAAACTATGTTCTCAACATTTCCCAAATGATACTTGTTCAAGCGACCAATAATGTTAAAAAATGAATGCACATGCGGCAGTATATTTATTTTTTTAGCTTTCGATTTTCTTTTACTTTTGTTTAATATATCAGGGATTGGTAGATAACTTTCAACAGCCTTTTCATCACCATACTCAAGACAAAAAGACTGAAACTCGTCTATTGAAGCAGCCAATAACCGACTGACATCTCGTTTTTCAAGCATGCTACAACTCGTGCTGTCAAAGTAAGCTTTTAACTCACTCAGGAAGTCAATGACCTTAACGCTTTGTCTTTGAAGACAAACTTTATTAAATAGTTCTAAGTATTTTAGTGGAAGCTCATGCCACATGTAGTCTGCTAAATGATTTCGGGCATATTGGTTGTGTCCATTCGTTTCATCTATTTCACCATAGAAAGGTATAATCAGGCTGCTGATTAAATTAGTAATTATGCAAAACTTCTTATCAACTAACTCTACAAATATAGGAACTCTGTTTCCAACAAGATATTTTGCAAGTTCAAGGAAAAACTCAGGCTTATAAGCATAAATTTCGGTTGATTTCAGTTCATTCTCAACTCCATATTTCAGTTTGAGATCAGACAATTTATCTGCAACGGCCTTTTCATCATCAACTCCAACACACGATAATGCGAACAAAGGTTGACCACCAAACTGCAATGAGAACTCTGGCTTAATCAAATCGCCAGTATTACCACTTTCATCCAAGTAATATCGATGCATATTTATTCCTCTAAGCACATAACGCTTTCTAGACGGAATACTTCCGTTTCTACATTCCGTCTATCTTGCTCGCTCTAAATAAGCAACTCAAATCATATATGTAAGCAATGTGACTTTTGTACATGTACCAAGGAAGAATCACGGAAATAGTCAGTCTCTTATCCCTGCACCGTGTTATTAGTTATGGTATGGCAAACTAACATTAACAGTGTATGAATGATTATTTACTCTAAGAAGGAAAGGGGCATAAACGTGTTAGAGGAGAGCACCTGACGCTTGTAAACACGTGTCACTTACTAGAAGCTAAATCCATCGTTCTCGTCGATTTCAAATGCTTCATGCTCAGGTTTTCAAATGCTACTGAGTAAATCCCCCCGTAACATTCCACTTCAAAAATCTTCGAGACTAAAAAAACTATCAAGTTGCTCTTCTAAAAGAAATGAGCCATTTGGGGCGGCCGAGTTCCCCCCGAACTCGACCTGTTCCAGACGCGCAAGCAAAGGCGTTTGGTTTCTGGCTTACTGATAAATTAACCAATTTCAGTTTGTTGTGTAAATAATCAATAGTTTGGCAACTGATAGGTAGATCGTATTTCGATGTGCAAATCATAGAAATGAATGATGGCAACCGTGGTGCTTGAGTTTATGCAAGGAGGCTGGCGTATTGAAGTGAAAGGGCCGACACAATATGAAACCTGTCTTTCTAGTTAATAATGTCGTTATTATTTAAATTGTAGGCATTTATAACTGGCTAGTGGAGTGTGCTAGTTTTAAGAGTTGGTCATCTTTTATTCTGGTGTTATACACTGCTTTTTATTCCTCGATTGGATTTAGTGTCTGAATTATTAAATCTGACGGGATAAATGATTGTTTAATGTTGATTTGGCAAGATCTTCAAGTATCCTTTATGTAAATAAAACGTTAAATATCGAAAGTTAATTAACAATCATTAAGGAGTCGATGATGTTACATGCTCACGAAAATACCCTACATATTACCCACCTCAGTAACCATGCAGTTAAGGAGTTGTCACCATCATTCTCTAAGCTACCAAGCACAGAGCATGCAGATGGCCAGTTCCGATTGAGAAGGTACTCAGTGGTTGAATTCAGTAATGGACAAGTCGTTGAGCTAGACAAACATAACTTTGTTCAGTCTGAAAACATTAATCACTTTCAAGGTGATGTTGTTCGTCAGTTCGAGCCGATTGAAGCGAATATTCTAAGCAGCGAAGGCATGCAAGAGATGTGTGAACTGTTTATTGAAACCAACGGGCTTGAAGACGGACAAGAAATCGAAATCCATCAAATCCGCATTGCCGCTATTTTTGAAGAAACTCAGGTTGCACCAGAAGGTGTTCACCAAGACGGTTTTGACCACATCGCGATCATTGGTGTTACTCGTCACAACATCGTTGGTGGTGAAGTTATGCTTTATCAAGACTCACATGAAGCGCCATTCTTTAGAAAAGTATTAGGCGATGGCGAGGTGGCAATGCTTGCTGATAGTAAGCTTTGGCACAATGCACAACCGATTCGTACCATAGACCACGGCGAGATGGGCTACATGGATGTGTTTGTTCTAACTGCTAAGGATGCGCGCAATGTCCTTCACTCTTAATGACGTGCGCCAACAGTTTAGCGCGTTAGGCCAATATCATAATGGCAAGCCAGTCACTTTCTTTGATGGGCCGGGTGGCTCTCAGGTGCCTGAGAATGTTTTAGCATCAATGACCGAATACTTAGGGCATTTCAATTCAAACCTAGGCGGCCACTATTTTTCTAGCCAAAAGACCACAAGTTTAATGCAGCAAGCGCGAGAAGCGGCGCAAGCACTGCTTAATGCGGAGTCTTCTGGCAACGTTGTGTTCGGAGCGAACATGACATCTCTGACCTTCCAATTGAGCCGAGCGATCAGTCGCGATTGGAAAAAGGGCGATGAAGTTATCGTCACGGCGTTAGACCATTACTCAAATGTATCGAGTTGGCAGCAAGCGGCAGATGACAAAGGCGCGATTGTTCGCCAAGTTCGCGTAGACGAGTCGGATTGCAGTTTAGATATGGCGCACTTTGAATCGCTGCTTAACGAGAAAACCAAGCTTGTCGCGGTGACGTTTGCTTCAAACACGACAGGCTCGATTGTTGACATGGCGAAAGTTATCGAGCTTGCACATCAATATAGCGCTCAGGTTTATGTCGATGCCGTTCATTACGCGCCACACCATTTGGTCGATGTTCAGCAATTGAATTGTGATTTCTTAGCGTGTTCAGCGTATAAGTTCTTCGGCCCGCATGTGGGTATTGCTTATGTTGCGCCTCAATGGCTGCATACTTTAAAGCCTTACAAGGTAGAGCCTGCAACCAATATCGGCCCAGGTCGTTTTGAGACAGGTACGCAAAGCTTCGAAGGTCTTGCTGGTGTGATTGCGGCGGTAGATTACTTGGCGCAATTAGGCGATCCCGCTGATTCATTGCGTTCTCGTTTAGAGCAAAGCTACGCGCTGTATAACAAGCACGAGAGCCAACTCAGTGAGTACTTCCTGAAACGCTTGTCCGATCTTGAAGGGGCAAAGCTTTACGGGAAAACCGAGTTTGATTCGAACCTAAGAACGCCAACCTTTGCGATTACCTTTGATGAGCACTCCCCAGAGTTCATAGCTAAGAAGTTGGGTGAGCATAATATCTGTGTGTGGAATGGTCACTTCTACGCATTAGGGCTGGTGAAGCAGTTGGGTATTGAAGAGCAGGGCGTGGTGCGTATTGGTTGTATGCATTATAACTCGATTGAAGAGATCGACTTGTTGTTCAATGTGCTTGAAGGGATCTTGCGAAGCCACTAGCACTTAATCGCTATAGAATTAGAAAAGAGCATACTTCTCTCAATAATATTGAGGTGGAAGTATGCTCTTTTTTGTTTGATTGAGCTTATATCTGTTTAACGGCAGTTATTCTATTAGGACGGTTACGAAGACTAAAACCGTTAATCGATTAACTCCATGACTTAACTAAGAGAGCTGCTTAACCAGAGCTGCACCTACTGCGTGCGCACTGGTTGGGTTTTGGCCAGTAATCACTCGCTCATCAACAATTACAAGCTCATGCCAAGGTTGAACCTTGTTGAAACGCGCAGCGCTGCGAGCAAGAGACTCTTCCAATAAGAACGGAATGTCATTGATGGTGCCAAAGTCGATTTCTTCTTCACGAGTAAAACCAGTCACCGATTTAGAGCTTAATAGCTTCTCGCCGTTGCTTAAAACAATCGGAAGCAGTGCTGCTGGGCCGTGACATACTGATGCGATCACACCGCCATCTTCATAATGCTTAGCGGCAATCGTTGCGAATTGCTCGTCGGTTGCTAAGTCAGAAAGTAGGCCGAATCCACCTGGGTAGAAGATAGCATCGTAGCTTTCTACGTTAATTTGGCTTACCGGAATCGTGTTATTGATACGGTTCTGGAAGTCATCATCAGCCAAGATTTCTGCGTTTACTGAATCACCTTCAATATCGGTTCCATACAGCGGACCTTTACCACCCTTGATCGACGCGATGTCGTACTCAAAACCCGCAGCAATGATCTCTTTCAGTGCATGAGTCAGTTCTGGAGCGTAAGTACCGTTCGCTTGGTCTGTATCGCCTAGTGTTACGTGGTTAGTTACAGGTATTAGTATTTTTTTCATGATTCGTCCCTTTGAGCACGTTTGTTTGGTTTCAGCGTCGTGGCTTTTATTTAGAAAACCAAAGCTTTCAATTTAGATACCGCTGTTTCGTTACCTGTAATACTAGTAGTAAACCATTTGAGTGATAATATGCCGAGTAGACAAAACATTATTGCTATATAGCAATAGTGGATGTGAATTAGTCGGATGTGAACTCGTTAGATGTAAACAGGTGAAGTATGGATAGCTTTGAAGGTATTAATGAATTTGTGGCGGTAGCGGAATGTCACGGCTTTTCTGCAGCAGCAAAACAGCTGGGGTGCAGTACCAGCCATGTCAGCCGCCAAGTATCGAGATTAGAAGAGCGGGTGGGTGTGGCTTTACTCGCTCGATCCACTCGTATGGTAAGTTTGACTGAGTCTGGGCATACCTATTATCAACAATGCAAAGATCTGGTTATCGGACTGCAACAGGCGAATGAACAAGTCACGTCTCAACAAGCTCAGCTGAGCGGTACTTTGCGTGTCAGTGCGGCGGGTGCGTTTGCCGAGAATCATGTTGCAGCAGCTTTGATGGAATTTGCGAAAGATCATCCTGAGCTCACCATAGAGATGAACTTCAATACTAAGATGGTTAACTTCATCGAAGATGGTATCGACTTCGCCATTCGTTACGGCCGATTAGACGATTCCGGTTTGGTGGCAAGAAAGCTCGTCGATCGCCCAATGGCGGCA
The DNA here is from genome assembly GCF_041467175.1 of Vibrio sp. 10N.247.310.24. Taxonomy (NCBI): domain Bacteria; kingdom Pseudomonadati; phylum Pseudomonadota; class Gammaproteobacteria; order Vibrionales; family Vibrionaceae; genus Vibrio; species Vibrio sp. 10N.247.310.24. Next base: position 34,467 of record NZ_JBFSUD010000029.1, on the reverse strand, counting down.
GCAGCCAGTAAAGACTATATAGAGCAATTTGGTACGCCCACTCATCCAGAGCAGTTAAAAATGCACAGCTGCATTATCGCCAACAGTGATCAGTGGCTATTTGAGAAAGAGGGCAAACCGCTAAATGCAGTGCGAGTGCACGGGCGATGGCGCAGTAACAATTCGAGCGCAGTACTGAAAGCATGTGAAGAGGGGCTTGGTGTTGTCTACCTTCCTAAAAGCAGTTTCAATGGTGGCCTGACTAATGGAAAGCTTGTCCCGGTGCTTGAAGAGTATTGGGGAGCAGGAACCAGCAGTTGGGTCGTATATCAAAATCGTCGTTTTTTACCCCAGAGAGCAAGGCTGGCTATCGACTTCTTAGTCTCTTATTTTTCCGATTGGAATGAATAACCGAATAGATAATGCTTACATAGCTATACAATATCCTTGTTGTTTTTTGATGTGCGTAATAAGAAGGTGCTATTTGTCTACTTTTGATGACTTACGCTTACGATTGAGTTGTAGAGAAGCCTAAAGCAGTACGATATACTAGATATCATATTAATGTCCCTAACGCGTGATAGATTGTGTGGAAGCGTTGGCAGGATGTGTTGTTATGCTTCGGCTTATGAAGTGTAGCGAGAATGCGGAGTTGGCAATGTCTTCAATAAATTTCGAATCCACGTACGGTGTAATAACGATTCAAGATATGAATGTAGTGAGTGTTGACGCTAACTATGCTCGCATCTATGGATACCAATCACCGGAAGAACTACTTTCTGATATCGATAGCTTTCTAGATCTCATCTCAGAAGAGTACCATGTTTTAGCCTATCAAAATTACCTTGAAACGGTCAGTGGTCAACGAGACCCTCAGGTTCACACCTATACCAATATTGATCGCAACGGCAGAGAGTTCACCGTGTTTTCTATCGATCATGTGACGGAGTGGCAGGGAAGACCTGCACTGCAAGTCACGGTTATCGATCTTTCCCCTGCGATTCAGCTGCAAAATGCAGTGCGTGAGCAAGATAAGATGTATCACGACATGATCATGCAATCAGGGCAGGGCATCTTGGTTCACCGAGATTTCAAACCGTTGATGGTCAATCAATCATGGGTAAAACTGCAAGGTGGATCTTCCATAGAGCAAGTCTTAGCGCTGGATTCGATTCTTGACTTAGTGCCGCAGCAGAATAGTGAAGGCATCTATAAACACTATCAAGCGATCGTGTCGGGTGAGTTGTCGGGAACCAGTACCGTGGTTGAAAATATTGGCTTTGACGGTGTTCATCGCTTCTTTAATATTTACGATAATGCAATTACTTGGAAAGGTCAGCGGGCCGTTCAAGTAGTACTCGAAGATGTGACTCAAAAGGTGATGCTGGAGAAGCAGTTGGTTCACCAAGCGAATTACGATGAAATGACGGATCTGCTTAATCGTAGGGCGATTTATGAATGGTTGAGAGAGCACATGTTCTCTAAAAACTACCTTGTCTGTATGCTATTAGATATCGATGACTTCAAGTCGATTAATGACACTTATGGCCATATGGTGGGTGATGAGGTAATTTGTGCTTTGGCTAGTATAACCAAGCGCAATGCCGAGAAAGTTGGTGGAGTAGCAGGCCGTTGGGGTGGTGAAGAGTTCATTATATTTATCCCGAATACGCCTCTTGAAACAGCTCTCGAAGTTTCAGAAGAGATTCGCCAACAGTTCAATCAAGTCGAGTTCAAAGTGGGTGAACAAATTCGTTTTAACTCTAGCGTGAGTATCGGAATCAGTGATAGCCGAGCGTGTGAAGACGGTGTCACTATTGACGCACTCGTGAATTTAACCGACCAATCTCTCTATCGCGCTAAAGCCAATGGCAAGAATTGTGTAGACGGAGATGTAGTCGCGCTTTAACGCCTAAAACCGTCATCGAAAGCGAATAGAATCGACAACAAAAAATGCCCTCAAGTCATCACTTGAGGGCATTTTAGTTTTTGGCTATTAACTTAACGCTTCTCACTATGAGAAACGCCTCTAACTATGAGAAACGCTTAAGTTCTTTAAATTAGGCAGACACTTCCACTTCGTAAGAGCCAAATTTACGGATGTTAATCACGCCAGTATCTAGGATAAGGTATTGACCTTTAATGCCTTGAAGTACGCCCGTCACTTCAGGGTTCTTATCAAAGTTGTGCGATACAATTTTCACTGGGTGCTGTTCAACCGGGTAGCTCAATGAAGTAATGCTCTCACTGAGCACCTCGATAGCATCATCACCAAACTTCGTTCTGATCTCTTGAATCTTATCTTCTACAAGTGGCAATAGTTCTTTGGCTTTTTCTACCAACTCCATATCGTCGCCGTCGCCTTTTAGCAGTGTGCGCCAGTTGGTTTTATCGGCGATGTGTTTTGCTAATTCGACTTCAATAAGGCCAGAGATCTGACGTGTTTTTACCTTCAAAATAGGTAGGCCTTGAGTGGCACCTTGATCAATCCAGCGAGTTGGAATCTGAGTATGGCGAGTGATTCCTACCTTAAGGCTTGATGTGTTCGACAGGTAAACGAAGTGATCGACGAAGCAATTTTCTTCACCCCATTGAGGCTCACGACAAGTGCCTTGTTCGTAGTGGCAAGTCTCAGGCTTCATGATGCACATGTCGCAGCTTGCTAGCTTTTTCATGCACACAAAGCAGTGGCCTTGAGAGTAGCTTTTCTTAGTTTTCTTACCACACGAACAACAAAAAATATTACCAGTGTGGGTAAGGTTGATGGTTTTTCCAATCAGAGGGTTTAGCTCTACAAACTCTTCCCCTACAGGTAAACGGTAGGTAACCGCACCATCAAGGGAAGCACTCATTTTTCTGAGTGTTCCTTTTGCTAATAAAGACATGACATTACTCGTTGTATTTTGATTATTATTTCGTCGACTCGAACGCCTTGTAAGCAGTCGCTGCGGTTAACGATGATTATGCGATGAGTATAACAAATAGAGCCTCTATTTATACGCAATATTACTTGATTCATGCAGTGAATAATTGACTGGAAATACGTCATCTAAATTATAGTGTGACATTTTGTTAAGGTGTGATATAACGTTTTTAAGTCAATTGTTAGTATGCAATCTAATGATTAATTTTGCTTGTTTATATCGTCAAATCCCAACTATAGGGACCAAAAGCCGGAAGCTTAGATGTGAAGTGGATTCATAAAATTGTTATCTTTCTAGTTATCGCAACACTTGCCATTGTGCAGTATTACCAGGTAAGTGGAAATCGTGTGATAACAACAATTACTCCTGAACAATATGAATTTATCGCGACCAGCGATCAAGTTGATAGAGGAGTCAGTACCTCCCAATTATCCTATGAAAATGGGCAGTATATTCTCGATTGTGAGCTTAAAAAATCCGAATATCCGTGGCCTTACTGTGGGCTATCGATTCGTATTAGCCCAGATATAACCACTGGTCTTGACCTTTCGCAGTACCACACCTTTAGAGTCAATATTGATTACCATGCGAAGGCTGATTCTAGTGGTCGTCTGAGAACTTACCTACGCAATTATAATCCTGCTTATTCGGTGCCTGATGACGAATATACACATAAGTATAACGGGATGGAGTTTTCTCCAGGAATCGATGGTGGCGTGATAGAAATTCCGATCAAAAATTTGCAAGTCATGACGTGGTGGTTAGCGGATAACGAGGTTGCGTTAGAGCATTCAGCCCCCGAGTTTTCAAATGTGAACATGGTTGAGTTTGCTACTGCTTCTGGTGCTAAATTAGGTCACCATCGGATAATTATTCGAAGTATTGAGTTTGAGGGTTCGTATATTTCGGCTGAAAGCCTGTTCCTGATCTTGCTGTTTATCTGGGTGGGTACAGGCACTGTGTTTCTGCTTTCAGAATTACACCGCTCAAGAAAACGTATCGCGATCGCTGAAAAAAGACACCATCACTTAAAAAACGTCAATCGGGCATTGAGAGAGCAAAACTTCGAGTTTTCTGAAAAGGCTCATCGTGATGAATTGACAGGGATACTTAACCGACACGCGATTCGTGATTGGTTGAAAATGCAGTCGCAACAGGTGAAGCAAGGCCACGGCAAGTTAAGTATGCTCTACCTGGACATTGACTACTTTAAAAGTGTGAATGACAAATACGGACACCTGATGGGTGATCATATCTTGCGTGAATTCAGTATGGTGGTTGGCAGCTCTATCAGTGCGACGGACAAACTTGTACGTTGGGGTGGTGAAGAGTTTATTGTTTTTTGCCCTGAAACCGAAGCTGGCGAAGCGCAGAGAAAGGCAGAGAAAATCCGACTTTTGGTTAGCCAACATCTTTGGATTCATGGGGATTCTCTCACTTGCAGTATCGGCATTGCCGAGATGAAACAAGAGCGGGTGACAGAGACCATTGCCCGCGCTGATGAAGCCTTATATCAAGCGAAGCATTCAGGGCGAAATCAGGTGATCTTGAGCCACTAATCGGAAGTAGAGTTTATCGGTTTATAAGCCACACATGCATATGTGACGTGTGGCGTTTTTATGGTTCTTATCCCAATAGCCAAAACAAAAAAGGTGGCGCGGGGCCACCAAAAGGGAAAAGCGTTTCTTGTTTTTAGATGCCCGTTTGGCTGATCTTGCTAGTTAAACTGATCTTGTTAGTTAAACGGATCTTGTTAGCAGAGCGGGCATTTTTGTACTGGTTGAGCCGGGGGAAGCTGCAACCAGATTTTTTTGAGAAGGGGCATTCCTATAAGCACTTGTCTATAAACATACGTCTATAGGACATTAGTGTTTACCAGAAAATCCAAGCGAACAGAGTCAGAACTAGGATACAAACTAGGTTCAACACCATACCTACTCGCATCATTTCTTTTTGTTTGATATGACCAGAGCCAAATACAATCGCATTAGGTGGTGTCGCGACTGGTAGCATGAAGGCACAAGATGCGGCAATCGCAATCAGTGCAGATAAGATAACAGGTGACATACCCAGCGCTTCAGCAATGGTTGCAAATACAGGGACAAGCAATGCCGCACTCGCTGTGTTACTCGCAAACTCCGTTAGGAATACCACGAACGCGACTACGGCTAGAATCGTAAGAAGTATACCTGCTGTTTCTAAAAATCCGCTTAGTGAGTGTGCTAGGAATACGCTTGTTCCTGTCGCTTTCAGAATGTTACTTAAACAGATACCACCACCGAACAGGATAAGTACACCCCAATCCGTTGTCTTCTCAACGTCTTTCCATTCCACGGCTCTAGAAGCGCCAAGCAGTACAATGGCGCCAATCGCTACCAAACTATCAAACTTAGAGAACCCGCCAATCATTGCGTTGATCGGCTTGCCGAATATCCAAAGCGTTACGGTTAAAAGGAAGATAGACAGTGTGATTTTCTTGCTGTTTGTCCACTCGACAGGTGCATGGTCTAACTCGAATTTGTGGTCAAGTTTTGGCTTAGTCATCACGTACAAAATAATCATCGTGATTGGCAGTAAGATCATTGAGATAGGTAGCCCAAGCGCCATCCATTCTGTGAAGCTCAAGCCAACTTCTGCCGCAGCAATGGCGTTTGGTGGGCTACCAACTAAAGTTGCGATACCACCGATTGAAGCACAGTAAGCGATACCCAATAGCACGAACACGTAGGTGTTTCGGTCTTCACTTTGGTCGACTTTGTTCATGATACCAAGAACAAGAGGGAGCATCATTGCTGTGGTGGCGGTGTTTGAGATCCACATGGATAAACCCGCACTCACACCGAACAACATGAACACGGCTACCGACATTCTGCCTTTTGCTATGAGCAATACTTTGTCAGCTATCGCTTTATCCAGCTCTTGCTTGTTCAGTGCGGCTGCCAACGCGAATCCGCCCATGAACAAGAATATGATGGGATTCGAAAAGTTAGCCAGTGCTGCGGGCGTGTTGAATACACCAAACAAGACAGCCAATAGGGGAACGAGCAAAGCGGTGATGCTGACGTGGATAGCTTCTGTTAACCATAGAATGGCAACGAACACGAGAATACTTAAACCCGTATTCACTTGCGCTTCGAATGGCAGGGAATTGAGCAAAACTGCAAATAGCGTGAAATTACCGATTAATATCATGCTGTTGCGGGTAAACAACCAGTGTTTCAGTGTAGTAACAAGTGCCGTCATAAGACGCTCCTTTTGTTTATCCTCGTTTTATTGGTGCACGACTTCGTTGAGCGGTGCTTATACCAATCGTAGTAACTAACTGGTCATCCTAGCTGGTTAAAACACTCGATAACATCGTTAGAAATTTTGATTGTAGAATAACTACTTATCGAAAATTTCTGCCTTGTTCTCAAGCATTTTTCCTGCGCTATTTATGATCACTTACTTACTTTGATTGGTATTATTATTTTCGAGGTATATAGACTTGATGTAGGGTCAGGCTTTGTTGGGAGAATGTTACTCAAGTTAATAAAGGAGTGTTGGTGTGTTTTTGCTTAACAATGGGGAAGTGTGAGGCAACAAATTCAAAATGTGTAGTTTTCTACACATCGGTCTCTGCTGGTTCTAAAATAGGGCTTACTGAAGGAGTTGCAATCGGATTTTCAGTAGGGCTTGCTGTGGGAGCTGCTATAGGGTTTGCATTGGGGTCAGCAATAGGGCTAGGAATCGGCAATGATTCTGGTTTTGGACTGGGTTGGATCGGCTCTTTAGGGCCAAGGAATTTTGGCGTAGTACCAATAATATACAGATCAAGAAACGCTTTGGTACGTGCAAATACTTCACGTAAACGTATTGAGGTTCCTGAATGATGGGTTGGTCCTGAAACCGCCAAACACTGAGCATTAATATCGTAAGAGTTAGCGATAAATAGCGCTCTTTCACAGTGGAACTTCTGAGTGATGATTAGGAAGTTATCGGTATCGAATATCTTTTTGGCGCGAACAATCGAATCTAGGGTTCTGAACCCCGCATAATCTAGATTGATGCGTTCATCGGGGACACCCGCTTTTAACAAGTCGCGTTTCATCGTCCACGGTTCATTGTAAGAGCGATGAGCGTTATCGCCACTCAGTAGAAATTGGTCTACCTTTTCACGATCGAACAGCTCAATTGCCGCTTCGATTCGGTGCTTATAATAGTCGTTGAGTGTTCTACCTAAATATTTGCTTGTGCCAAGCACAACGGCGACCTCAAGCTCGGGCACTTCATCTATATCGTAGATGATGCGATCTTCTGCTTGCCATGAAACCCAATAATCGATCGCAATAACCGCAGCGCTGCCTACTAAGAACACGAGGAAAGCGCCAAACAGAAAACCTTGCAGTTTTTTGTAAGCTTTTAATAAGTGGCTACGGAAAATGTGAGAATCAAATTTCACTCTCGGTATGGTCCTTTGACTGAGCATTAATTTTTGAGTGCTCGATAATACCAAATAAAAATGAGAAAAATCAGTTAAAAAGACAAGACAGTGTAAAGAAAAAAGCCCCCGCAGTTGCAGAGGCTCTTGTAAGAGTAGTTAACGCTCTTTATTCCAAGCGCAGCACGTTTATTAGAATGCAGTACGCTTGTAGCGACGGTAAACCGGCTGCCAGAAGTGCTGGTCAATCGCTTGTTGTAGTGCTTCTTCAGTGATCTCTAGAGCAACACCTTGCTCAATCGCTTTTTTACCAACGGCAAAAGCAATCTTTTTAGATACGGTGTGGATCTCTTCCAATGGTGGAAGTAGAGCACCTGAGCCATTGATAGCAAGTGGGGAGCACGTTGCAAGTGCTCGGCTTGATTCCATTAGCATTTCGTCAGTGATGCGTGAAGCATTCACAGCCAATACACCAAGGCCAATACCTGGGAAGATGTAGCTGTTATTACACTGAGCGATTGGATAAGTGGTGCCGTTGTGAACCACTGGCTCAAACGGGCTACCTGTCGCAACAAGCGCTTGGCCGTCAGTCCAACGAATAATGTCATTTGGTGTTGCTTCAACACGGCTTGTTGGGTTTGACAGTGGGAACACGATAGGACGTTCACAGTGTAGGTTCATCTCTTTGATGACTTCTTTGCTGAACAGACCCGGAGCACCAGATACGCCAACCAGAACCGTAGGTTTCGCGTGACGAACAACGTCTAGTAGAGAGAAACCAGTGCCGTCGCTTTCCCAATCTTTGGTGTTCGCGTTGGTTTGAACTAGACGCTGTTGGAAATCAAGCAGGTTTTGCATGCCTTCCTGTAGCAGACCCCAACGGTCAACCATGTAAACTTGAGAGCGAGCTTGTGCATCGCTGATACCTTCAGACACCATTTGAGCAATGATAGCTTCAGCAATACCACAACCTGCAGAACCCGCACCTAAGAAGGTGATGCGTTGGTCTGACAGTTTGCTGTTCGCTGCTTTACATGCTGCAAGTAGAGAACCAACCGTTACAGCGGCTGTACCTTGGATATCATCGTTGAAACAACAGAGGCGATCTTTGTAGCGTTCAAGCAGTGGCATTGCGTTCTTTTGTGCGAAATCTTCGAACTGAACTAATGCATCAGGCCAACGGCGTTGAACGGCTTGAATGAATTCTTCAACAAATGCATCGTAATCAGCACCCGTGATACGAGGGTGACGCCAGCCCATGTACATTGGGTCAGCAAGACGCTGCGGGTTGTTTGTACCCACATCGAGCACGATTGGTAGCATGTAAGCTGGACTGATGCCGCCACAAGCTGTGTAAAGTGCTAGTTTACCAATTGGAATACCCATGCCACCGATACCTTGGTCTCCCAAACCAAGAATACGCTCACCATCCGTAACCACGATAACTTTAACGTTGTGGTTTGTCGCATTGTTCAGTAGGTCATCGATACGATCGCGGTTCGGGTATGAGATAAACAGACCACGGCCACGACGGTAAATATTTGAGAAGTTCTCACATGCTGCGCCAACTGTTGGCGTGTAAATGATAGGCATCATTTCAGAGATGTGGTTTTGAACTAAACGATAAAAAAGCGTTTCATTAGTGTCTTGGATGTTACGAAGGTAGATATGCTTATCCATATCACTTTCGAAGTTACAATATTGCTTGTATGCACGTCCTACTTGCTCTTGGATTGTTTCGGTTGTTTCCGGTAACAAGCCTTCAAGGTTGAAAGAACTGCGCTCTTCAGCAGAGAATGCGCTGCCTTTGTTTAGAAGAGGGGTACTTAGTAGAGCAGGACCAGCATAAGGGATATATAGAGGGCGTTTATCGTTGTTCATTAGATGCCTAATATGGGAGAAAGGGTAACCGAAAAATGATAACGGTTTAGTTATTCAATTGTAAATAGTTTACCTCCGATCTTTGCAAACAAAATGATATTCTTACCCATGTCCCACACTTATCGAATTTTAGCACCATAATTCGTTATACTTTGCTCACACTTTTTCGCGACGCCTCTTTTTTATGTCATTACTTCCCATCGATGCTTATCAAAACGTATTTCACGAACAAATCGCTAATTCTCACCTAGTAGTAGAAGCTGAAACCGGATCGGGCAAATCAACGCGCTTGCCAATTTGGGCTTGCCAACATGGGCGAGTGCTGGTGGTTGAACCAAGACGAATAGCTTGTACCTCATTAGCTAAATATCTCGCCCTACAATCGGGCGAAAAGCTTGGTGACAAAATTGGTTATGCGATCAAACTTGAGTCTGAATACAACGAGAAAACTAACGTTGTTTTTGTGACGCCCGGTATCGCGCTGCGTTGGTTATCTGAAGATGGACTCGCTGGCTTTGATGTCATCGTTGTCGATGAATTTCACGAAAGGCGTTGGGATATCGATTTGCTGGTGGCGATTCTGAAACAAAAAGAGAGCCATCGCTTGGTGATCACGTCTGCAACCATCGAAGGGGAACGTCTCGCTCACTATTTGGATGCGGGTCGGATAAGCTGTGAAGGCCGAACTTATCAAGTTGCTATTGAACACCGAGCGAACGAATCCAGAACACTGCCTGATATTCGACATCTAGAGCAGCGCATCGCGGAAGAAGTGAATCATCAATTGATCGCTTCTTCTGGCGATATGTTGGTTTTTCTACCGGGTAAAAAAGAGATCGTGCAATGTGAGCAAGCCTTGGCGAAGAATCCAGATATTCAAGTGGTGAAACTGCACGCATCGGTCAGTGATAAAGAGCGAGATTTAGCGTTATCGGGTCGTAATATTAATACTGAAGGTAATGGTTTGAGAAAGGTCATCCTTGCGACCAACGTTGCAGAAACCTCCCTCACCATACCTGATATTGGCGTGGTGATAGATTCAGGATTAGAGAGACGCACCGTTCAGCGTAATGGCAGAACCACTTTGATGCTTAAATCCATATCACGAGCGAGTGCCAAACAACGAGCTGGCCGCGCGGGTAGGGTAATGGATGGCGTTTGTGTGCGTTTATATGGTGAGCATGCGGCGTTAGAGTTAGTCACACCGCCTGAATTGCAGCGTGAAGAGCTGACCGAACCTATGTTGGCCGCGGCATGTTGTGATGCTCCACTTGAGAGCTTGTCCTTCCTTGATCCTATTCCAGAGAAATCACTCAACAGTGCAACTCAAACCTTGCTGACGATGGAAGCTATTAACGCCGAGCATCAAATTACCGAGCATGGCAAAAAGCTGTATCCGTTGCCGATTGATGCTTTGTATGCAGATATTGTTACTCGAATCAAAACCAAAGCACTCAAAGAGGCGATGGTGGATCTCACTGCGGCGCTGTCCGTTCCTGCTCGCTTGTATCAATTACCAACCAATGCAGAACACCTTGAAGCTCTGGCGCAAAAAGAGAAAGAAGGGTGTGATTTATCCCTGTTGATTCAGATCGTTCGCGGTCGCGAATATCCGAATCTAGTAATCGACCAACAGGCACTGAATGAAGCACAAGGGCTGGCAAAGCAAATGCGTGAGGTGTTTGAACTTCCTCAGTTAGAAGTCGCGTCACGTTTCCAACGTATTGAACTGCTTAAGACTATTGTGCATTTGCATCCTGAGCTGGTGTTTGTGCGCCGACTGAAGAGGAAAGAAGCCTTTGCTAATGGAGTGTTAGAGGTAGTACTCGGCCGTCAGAATCGTTTCCCGGACAATGCACAAGCGATGTTGGTGCTTGATACCCATAGTTTGCCGGGAAGAGGTGTTAAGCAAACACTGACCTTAGCGACGGTCACTGCACCCATTCCTCTTGAGCTTATCATTGATGCTGAGCTAGGAGAGTGGGAGCAAGGTGAAACGATTGTGAATGATGACGGCGTCTATACTGGGATGGCGTTGGTGTATGCAGGCCGCACGATCACGACCAAGCTCGTGGCAGCGGAAGGGCAACTATCGTTAAAGCCGATCGTCGATCTTGTATCGAATGGGGTTCAACTTCCGGGTTTTGCACAAGCTCGCACTCAACAAATCAAACATTGGCAGCTGTATGTGAAACTCGGTCTCGATGAACAAACCCAATACACACCAGAAATTGAGAACATTAACTTTGAGCTATGGTTGATAGAGCAGCTTGAGGTGCTAGGAGTTACTGATGTGAGCGAATTGGAAATGTTTGACCATGCAGACATACCTTTCGATGGTATCCCGACTTGGCTCTATTCAGAGTTTTCGGAAAAGTACCCGTTTGCATTGAGCCTTGCCGACTTGCAACTCGAAGTCGAATACCTGCCGGCACGCAAGCTGATTTACGTTCACTATCAATCGGGCAGTCGAAAGTTATCGCCAAAACGTTGGGAGCTCCCGACATGGTCTGGCTGGCGTATTCAGTACAAAAAAGCGAGTCGGATAATTGATATCAAATAGATGGATTAGTTTTATCTCTAAAATATTAATCAAATAGGTGCATATATGTTTTTTCAGTACTTATTTTGTTACAAGTTTGATTTTTATATGCCTTTTTAACCAATCAAAAGGTCATAAAAGACTATTCTTCTATATCCTATTGCTATAAAGAAAGAGTTGATAGATATTGAGTATATTGTGTTGTCAAAGTGTCGGGGGACATCATGGATAAACAGACAGAGACGCGTGTAGAGTTTGATTACACAACATTTCTTGGCGCCTCATGCAGTAAAAAATGGACTTTTCTGGAAGCACTAACCACGATTGCGCCAGTATTTAGTACCGTCTGGCGAGATAGCATTAAAGAGCTAGCCAGCCCTGAAGATCGTTTATGGCAGATGGCATTGAAATCGATGTCGACGCGTAAAAGTGATGAGTCAAACATTGTTACCTTACTCAAGCTAGCCAAGCTAGAGGGGATCAATGAACTCAAAGTTGCTATGCCATATTCTCTTGAAGAAGAGCAGATCGAGTACATTGAATCGCGCAGTCATTTGGTGATTGCCGAGAATACTGGAGAAGAGTTTACTATTAAGCTTTAATCTATCAGTATTGCTTAGAGCTTAGAGCTTAGAGCTTAGAGCTTAGAGCTTAGAGCTTAGCTCAAATAAGATTAAAACGTACATGTAAAAAGGGCCTAAATACTGAGGCCCTTTTTGTATTTAAGTCGTTCTTGTACTTAGGCAGAACGTGATATCTAACCGCTATTAATCGATTAGGCCGTAGTTGGCACGCAATACATCGATGATCTCTTGCTTAGGATTCTCACTCAGTACGATTTCCGCACCTGTAATCTTCGCCGCGATATCAAGGTAAGTACGTGACAGAGACATCAATGAATCCAATGGAAGTTCATTGTCACGAGCTAACGCTTCACGCTCTGGCATACGCTCTTTGTTCAAAAGAATATCAGCATCAGGGAAGTAGTTAAGTAGGAACTGGCGGAAACCTTCTTTTGAATTCTCAACGATGTTGCCGTTATTGTATTCCTGAGTATCCCAAATGCGAGATGAATCTGGAGTACCGACTTCATCCATGTAGATAAGCTTTTCATTACCTTGAGCATCGTTGACGTAACCAAATTCAAATTTCGTATCGACAAAGGTTTGATCGACTTTTGCTAGCGCTTGGCTAATTACGTTGAAGCCTTCTTTTAGAAGTTTCTCGTAATGCGCAATGTCACTTGCTTGAGTAAAATTGAATGCTGCGAAGTTATCTTCGATGTTGTTACGCGTGATGTTTACATCATCAGCTTCTGGAACGCCAGGAATACCTTTCAAAATCCCTTTTGTAGAAGGCGTGATCAGTAGCTCAGGCAATTTCTTGTCTTTCTCAAGGCCTTCTGGCATCTCGATACCACAGAATTCGCGTTCGCCGTTTGCGTATGCACGCCACATTGAACCTGTGATGTATTGACGACAAATCGCTTCGATCATGACTGGGCGAGCTTTTTGTACAATCCATACGAATGGATGAGGGATATCAAGAATATGACTGTCAGCGAGGCCGTTGTCTTTAAATAATTTGAACCAGTGGTTAGAGATAGCATTCAGAGCGGCCCCCTTACCTGGAACACCTTTTAGATTCCCTTCACCACGCCAGATACAATCAAATGCCGAGATACGGTCACTGATCACCATTATTGCTAAAGGCGCATCTGGTGCTACATCGTAGCCTTTCTCTTTAATTAGTCGTTGGCTATCTTCTTCAGTTAACCAGTAGACCGAACGAACCTTGCCACTGTGGACAGGTTTATCAGTACGGATTGGTAGGTCATCATTTACGGCAAGAACTTGATCAGCAAGGCTCATTTAGACATTCCTATCTTTTATCAAACGTCATACAGAGAAGTGCGGTGTGCACATGATTAGACGGGCATTATACCCAATCTACTATTTGTTTCCAGAGAAAAAGCAAACGATTGCTAAATCTATTGTTTAAATAAAAACCCCCACCTAACAATCAGCTAAAAAATTGGCGAATTGTAGGGCAGGGGAAGGCAGTATATTTGGACTGTGTTTTTGAGCTATGTATTTGAGCCAAAATGTTATTAAGTAAGGTGGTCTAGTGAATACGCTCTGAATTGGCATCAATAAAGAAGACTTCGCACTGAAAGCGCATTCCTAATGTTCTTAGGTATTGCTGACTGAATTGATCAATCGAAGCACTCGCAACAATCGCGCTCGCATTCTTAGATCGAATGGCTTTCTCGACGGTTTCTATTTCTGTCATTTGATTAGAGGCTTTCATGTGAATAACACGATCACAGCAAACATTATGTTGCTGCAGCTGTTTAGCCGATGGTCTTGGTGTTTGAGCCGTAAACAGTAACCACTGATGTTGATTGGACAGCAACGCCATTTTGGCAAACAACGCTTCTTCGTTTGAACTTTTTGTGTCACGAGAGACGGATGTAAATGCGCAGTGAGTTAGCGGGCTAGAGTGTTGTGCTTTAACGTGTGCTGGAATCATTTTGCTGTCCTTATATACATGCTGTATGTGTATACAGTAGTTTTTGTTGCTTATAAGATCAAGTGTTTTTTGAGGGATTATTGGACGATCTTGCTTGGTTGGGTAAGTGATTTTTATTTAAGCTGTTGAAAATATGGTAAAAATTAAATTTGAATGAATTTGTTGTTTTGTCTCATAAGTTGAAGAAATGTGAGCTTTATACAGGTGTATACAGTGGGTTTGACAGAAAAGTACTGTATACACCTGTATAGAAGATAAGAAGATAAGAAGATAAGAAGATAAGAAGATAAGAAGATAAGAAGATAAATCTCAGATACAAAAAAAGCGCCTTAGGCGCTTTCTTATATTTCAACGGTGTTGCTTATCTCAATGTCGCTTGGGAGAGTTTTGCTCTCATTTCCATTTCACCAATATTGAACTGGCGAACATCAATGGTGGCCATATCATTGCACTCTTTACATGCATGATGACACTTACCATCTAGGTAGTCGTGCTTTTTAACTAGGCTTGGCTTTTTGCACCAATCACAAACGCCTTCTATTGTGAACATATTCTCTCCTCACCTGTTTAAGTCAGGTGTATTTTCGGCGCAAATTATGACACAAATAAGACTCATTAGTTAATAGTTTGTTACCTGTTTTTGAGAGGGGGATCGATTGCAGTACTAATAAAATCGATATCTTTGCGACTTTGGAAATCGAGCTTGCTTGGTTGTTTACGTTTTTGCAACACTCTTAAGGATGGTTTTTAGCGAATTGTTCAAACGTTTCATCTCTTCGTCACATCCGTAACCATCAGGGTGGTAGATTTTGGATAGCTGTTTATATCGAATTTTAATGCTTTTTTGATTCGGAATTGAGCTAGGTGTATACCCAAATAGAGCGCAGGCTACTTGTAAATTGTTCAGGCTGTTGTCATTTTTCTGTTTTTTTAACTCATGGAACATCGTGTGTAGCTGACGTTTCTGCTGCTTAATAGTGAAGTCTTTCGAGCTAAGCTGTGCTTCAAGTGTCTGCTTTTGTTGCCCCAATTCACCCGATTTTAGAGCGTGTCTTCTTTTTGATATCACCAGAGTCATGATAATGCTGACAATTGAAATCAACACGGCTAAGGCTGTGCCAATTAGATAGTCTGAATACGTTAGGTTAGAACGTGTTACCTGCTCTCTAGAGGGCAGATAAGAAGGGGAGCTACTTGCTCGCTCTGGATTAGATAGCCTCTGATTCGTGCTGCTTTCAGCAATGACGTTGTCATTGAGCTTCTCAATCGAAGAGATCTGCTTGGCACGTTGCTGGTTGAATTGCGCTTCCAGAATACGGTTATAGCCATCTTCGGCTGTTGGATTGTTTTTTAAGGCCGCTTCATACCATAGCTGTGCTTCATCTAATGGTTTTAGGAGTTCTTCCTGAAGTGAGGATTCGTAGAGCTTTGCGACTTCGATGGGCGCGCGTTGGTTACCTTGTAAGGCTGATTTAATAAACCATTCTAAAGCTAGCTTGTTGCTTTGCTCTACACCTGATCCTGCCAAGTACCATTGACCCAGCCTAAATTGCGCATCTGCATTGCCGTTTTCTGCGGATTGCGAGTACCAATAAAATGCATCGTTGGTGCTCAAAGGGACATCATTACCTGATTCATAAGCTTGAGCTAGTTGGTATTGAGAAACTGGATCTTGAGGTTGAGATTCTATCGAGAATGCAACGTTGCTTTCTGCATGAACGATGTGTGCAGTAGAGAACTGTATTGTAGAAAAGATGAGGGTGAAAAATAGAGTTCTAAGAAGTGATGATGACAGAAAGTTGGATAGGATAAACAATAGATAAGTCTCGTTAAAAAGCCCAGAGTCGGTATATCAGTATGAATATGGCTAGTCGTGTGACTTTGAACAAGCAACACGACGATAAGCAACTATATAGAGGTTAATTCAATAGATAAAGACGAACTGGGCTTTAATCGTGCTACTTAAGCGGCAAGATTTGAATTTCTACGCGACGGTTACAAGCGCGACCTTGAGAGGTGTTGTTGTCACATAGAGGGTAACGTTCACCGTTACCACGAGCAATGGCACGGCCTGCAGCAACGTCTTGAGAGATCAAGAATGCACGAACCGATTCAGCACGACGCTCAGAAAGAACTTGGTTAGAAGACTCGCTGCCCGTGCTGTCAGTGTGACCTTCGATCACTAGGCTAGTGTCTGGGTATTCAACTAAGATGCGCGCAACGCCGCGAAGTGTTTTGTGGATGCTTGATTCTAAAGCGTAAGAACCAGAATCGAAGCCAATGCCGTTCTCTAGGCGAAGTAGAAGTTGGTTCTCACCAACACGCTCTACTTGAACGCCTGAGTTCATGAGTTCTTCACGAAGTGCAGCTTCTTGCTGGTCAAAGTAGTAACCGATACCACCGCCAACTGCGGCGCCACCTGCTGCGCCGATGAGTGCACGCTTACGACGGTCTTTAGAGTCGTCACCCGTAGCTGCACCAGCAACAGCGCCGGCGATTGCACCAATTAAAGCGCCTTGAGTTGCGGAATTAGTCTCAGATTCGCCGGTTGTCGCGTTTTGGCGTTGTGTCGCTTGACAGCCCGTTAGAGCAACAGTGAGTGCCAGGGCTAGTGTGATTTTTTTCAACGTATTTCTCCATCATGTACTTCTGTCAAACGCATGAATTACGAAAGACAACAATAAGTCCTATTGGTGGTTTTTATCAATACGCTGAAGCAATGTAAAGTGGCTCTATGATTTAGTTATCTTTTTAACGGCTTGAGTTCCGCCAACTGGTCGATTTACAGACAGTTTTCGACCTTTCTTCAAACCAACTTCATAGTCTGCGGTGAGGTTTTTCATCGCTTCTCTGAGTTGTTGTTTGAACGTTTCGCGGTCGATGTTTTGGAACTCTTTATCAATGTAGTTATTGATCTTGTTGTTTGACTCGTCGTCTGGGGTGATAACAGGCAGTTTTTCAAGCGCACCTTCTACCCAACCCGAAACGTAAGAGTTTACGCGACGTGTTACTTCTAGTGTCCCTGTTCCCGAGCCCGCAAAACTGTTTCTGAATTGGCCAGTGTGCTCATTCAGTTCGCGATAAATAATATCGAACGCAAAAGCCGCGAAGATAGCGCGATCGGCTTCACCAATGAATTCAACGCGCTTAAGGCCTTTGTGATTCAGTAACACGGCTTCTACGCCAAACTTGGTGTTAATACCACGAATAACACGCAGCAGTGTAGAGCTGATATTTGCAGGTAACAGGTGACTGGATTGAGTTTTTCCCATCTTGATAAATTCAATATCGTCCTTTTCGAGACCATATTTCAGCATCAAGTTATGCGCCATTTTTATCGCATTGGCAGCTTCATTGACGTTCGCAGAGTTTCCAAGCTCAAGACACTTGGCAATTTTCTTTAGGGCTTTTTTCTTATCCATCGACAACTTAATCATTACCGCAAATTTTTAAAAGTCCAACATTTTACATGTTTTGGCGAGTAACAGCAAAGTCAAAAGTCATTTGTAGGAATGTGGTGAACGATTATGGAAGATAAGGATATATGAAGGAAGTAGCGACTCCCGGACAAAACAAAACGCCATCAAGAGGATTGATGGCGTTAGTGACACGATTTTTAGGAAGTGCTAGAGCTTTCGCAAACTAGATTCCAAGTTCATCGAGTAAATCAGCTGCAGAATCGTTGCCTGAACTTTGCTCTGGCTGCTTTGGTTCTTGCATTTTTTTCTGAGTCGCTTCAAGAATACTGTCTGGGCATTCGTCTTCAGCGATCTCAAATTCTTCCAATTGGATGAATTCTGTTTTGTCCATTGCAAGCTCAAGGTAGAAAATGTTGTTGTCGGCAGTAGAGAAAGTAACACGACGAGCTTGCGGGCGATCTAAGTTCGTATCAACAGAAAGGTTCACTTGCTTGTTCAGTGCTAGCATTTTCGGTTGGTTTTGTGTGATGTTAGTTTGCAGTTCTTTACGGATTTTGTTGGTAAAGTCGCCAACCAACTGGTTCATCAACTCACCTAATACATCACCTACTTCGTCTGAAGTATGAAGTACAGCGAGTTCGTCTTCAGGCATGCCCATGTTACGCATGTAATTTGTGTAGATCTCTAGCGCTGCTTTCGACGTAAAATTGATAACAACAAGACCTGAAAAACCGCCGTCGAACAAGACGAAACAACCAAAATCTGGCTTAAGACTTGTCTTGTTGATCTTTTGAACCATGGCTGAGTAGGACACCTGTGAAGCCGTCGCTGAAGTAAGTACGTTTGAGACTGATTGGCATAGCTTAAGAAGAATATCTTCAGTTGTGACTGTTTTGCTTTTTTTCATTGTTATTTGCTCATGGAGATGTCGTAAAAAAGTTATCTACTATCTTACTACTGAATTAAGACGAAAGTGACTATTTCTCCATTCTTGCACCGAGATTCTTATTTGATCACCTTTTTATATGATCTTAATAGTAGTAAAGTGACGAAATTCAAAGAAAAATATTAAAAATCTCAGATAACCCAATGCTGATAGGATCAGCGAAGTAGGGGCAGGAAGCAAATGTTACCAAGACTTCAACTCAATGCTGATGTCGATCCAGTTGTCGTACGCTTTTTAGATGAACTAAAAACAGCGGGCTTTACTGGCGACATTGAATCTCAATATTCTAGCCGTTTGGCTGTGGCGACTGATAACAGTGTCTATCAGCAATTGCCGCAGGCAGTCATTCTCCCTAAAACAACTCAAGACGTTGTGTTGATCGGTAAAGTGGGTGCAAAATCTGCTTATGAACGCGTGACCTTTTCCCCTCGTGGCGGTGGCACCGGTACCAACGGACAGTCTTTAACAAAAGGCGTTGTGGTTGACCTGTCTCGTTATATGAACAAGGTTCTTGAGATTAACGAGCAAGAAGGCTGGGTAAGAGTTCAGTCAGGTATCGTTAAAGACCAATTGAACGATGCTGTGCGTCCGTATGGTTACTTTTTCTCTCCAGACCTTTCTACCAGTAACCGAGCAACCTTAGGTGGAATGATCAATACCGATGCTTCGGGCCAAGGGTCATTGAAGTACGGTAAAACGTCTGACCATGTGTTGTCGCTGCAAGCCGTCTTCGCAGATGGTTCATGTCTCGAATCCGATTTATCACACGGCTTACCTGCTGAAGGTGAATTTGCTCACCATGCCCTTACAGTAACTGAAGCCGTTTGTCGAGATAAGCGCGCTCAAATTCTTAATAAATTCCCACCATTGAACCGCTTCTTAACTGGTTACGATTTAAAGAACGCAATCAACGAAGAAGACGATAGCTTTGACCTGACTCGTGTTCTATGTGGTGCAGAAGGTTCATTAGCATTCATCACTGAAGCAAAGCTGAACCTCACGCCGATTCCAAAAGCACGAACGTTGGTTAACGTGAAATACAACACGTTCGATTCTGCACTGCGTAATGCGCCGTTCATGGTAGAAGCGAAAGCGCTGTCTGTTGAAACCGTTGACTCAAGAGTATTGAACCTAGCGAAACAAGACATTGTTTGGCACACCGTGAGCGATTTGCTTATGGATGTTCCAAATAAAGAGATGCTTGGTATCAACATGGTTGAGTTTGCAGGCCAAGATGAAGCGGAAGTTGAACAACAAGTTCAAGCGCTGACCGCACAGCTTGAAAGCATGGTAGAAACTGAAGACGCGGGTGTGATTGGCTTCCAAGTGTGCAGTGATTTAGCGAGCATTGGCCGAATCTACAACATGCGTAAGAAAGCGGTAGGTCTATTAGGTGCGGCGAAAGGCCGAGCTAAGCCAGTCGCTTTTGCTGAAGATACCTGTGTACCACCAGAAAACTTGGCCGACTTCATCTCTGAATTTAGAGTATTACTCGATTCAAAAGAGTTGAACTACGGCATGTTTGGTCACGTGGATGCGGGCGTACTGCACGTTCGTCCTGCTTTAGATTTGTGTGATCCGATGCAAGAAGCATTGATGCATGAAGTCTCTGATGAAGTGGTTAAGCTGGTGGCTAAATACGGCGGCTTGATGTGGGGTGAACACGGTAAAGGCTTCCGTTCTGAGTATGGTCCTGACTTCTTTGGTGAAGAGCTGTTTACCGAATTAAGACGAGTTAAAGCGGCATTTGACCCGCATAACAAGATGAACCCAGGCAAGATCTGTACGCCGTTAGAAAGCGATGCTGAGTTGGTGAAAGTCACTGATACCAAGCGTGGTTTCTACGATCGTCAGATCGACGTACAAGTCCGTGATAGCTTCAAGCAAGCGATGGAATGTAATGGTAACGGCTTGTGTTTCAACTACGATACGAGTTCGCCAATGTGTCCTTCGATGAAAGTCACGGCTGACCGTCGTCATTCACCAAAGGGCCGTGCAGGCTTGGTTCGTGAATGGTTACGTCAGTTAACGGAACAAGGCGTCGATATTCTCGATTTAGAGCAAGAAGCGCTGAAGGACAATACTCCGATTAAAACCATGGTGGAACGTGTTCGTAACACGATGAACAAACGCCATGAGTACGATTTCTCGCATGAAGTTCATGAAGCGATGAACGGTTGTTTGGCGTGTAAAGCGTGTGCGAGCCAGTGTCCTATTAAAGTTGATGTTCCGAGCTTCCGTTCTCGATTCTTAAACATTTATTACTCACGCTACCAACGCCCTGCAAAAGACTATTTAGTCGCCAACATTGAAACCATGCTGCCGCTAATGGCGAAAGCGCCAAAGGTTGTTAACGCTGCCTTGGGTCAAAAATGGATACAAACCGCAACGGCGAAAACGGTCGGTTATGTTGATGCACCACTGATGTCGGTACCTACACTTAAAAATCGTCTGGCGAGCAAAGAGCTGCAACTCTTCGACTTACAGTACTTAGAAGGCTTGTCTTCTGAAGAGAAGAAACAGCATGTGCTGATCGTTCAAGACCCGTTCACTAGCTTTTATGATGCGGAGGTGATTGAAGACTTCATCACTCTGGCTCAAAAACTTGGTAAAATTCCGGTGTTGCTGCCGTTTAAGCCAAATGGTAAAGCTCTGCACATTAAAGGCTTCTTAAGTCGTTTTGCGCGTGAAGCGAAATCAACATCGGATTTCTTGTCGATGGTGGCGGATATCGGTATTCCTTTGGTGGGTGTGGACCCGGCTCTTGTGCTTTGTTACCGCGATGAATACGTAGAGATCTTAGGTGACAAACGTGGCGACTTTGATGTGCTTACCGTGCATGAATGGTTAATGCCATCGTTAGGTGAGTTCGAAGCACGTTCAGCAAGTGAAGATATGTGGTACTTGTTTGCTCACTGTACTGAGAAAACCAAAATGCCGAACGCTGAAAAAGAGTGGGGCACTATCTTCAAGCACTTTGGTGCTGCGTTAACCAGCGTTCCGGTTGGCTGTTGTGGTATGGCGGGCACCTTCGGGCATGAAGTTGATAAGTTACAAATGTCGAAAGACATATACGGTTTAAGCTGGAAGCCTCAAATGCAGGACTTACCAAAAGATCGTTGTTTGGTGACGGGCTATTCTTGCCGTAGCCAAGTGAAGCGTTTTGAAGGTGAGAAGCTTGCTCACCCATTACAAGCGCTAGCAAAAATTCTTTAATACATTTAGCCCAGCAATTGCTGGGCTTTTTTCTAAACTAACAAAGGAATGTTAATAAGGAAAAGTATGAATTTTCTAGAATTAAAAGTACCACCCGTTGCACTGTTCATTATTGTATTCGTAGCATCATACTTCTGCGCTCAGCAGTTGAGCCAAGGAACATTGGCAATGCCTTATCGAATGGTTGTGCTCGGTATCGGGATTGTCTTGAGTGGTGTTATTGGGATATCAGGCATATGGGAGTTTCGCAAACAGAAAACCACCGTTAATCCGATCAAAGTCGACACCGCTTCTGCAGTTGTGGACAGTGGAATCTTTGGCTACACGCGAAACCCTATGTATCTAGGGCTATTTATCCTACTGTTTTGTTTTGGCTATTTCTTCCAAAACCTGTTCAGTGTTTTACTCAGTTTTGTATTCGTAATGTACATGAATCAGTTCCAAATTAAGCCAGAAGAACGCGCTCTAGAGCAATTGTTCGGTGCGGAATATGTTGATTATAAACAAAAGGTTAGACGCTGGGTTTAGTTTTGACTTGAGTAGCTTGATGTCATTAGTCATCGAAATGAAAAAGCCCAGCTTGTGATACCAAGCTGGGCTTTATTGATCTTGTTTTTAGCTGTTTACATCAAGTGATGTAAATAAGGATGCTGATTAAGCGGCAGCTGCGAACTGAGCTAGAAACATCTCTTTACGCTCGTTGAAGCGGTTTACTAGGTCGTCTACAGAAGCTTGGTCGTATGGCTTAAGGCCACTTGCTACCATGCGCTTCACGCCTTTACCGACTACTTCGCCGTCTTCTTTGAAATCGAAGTTCAGAGTCACGATGCCACGTTTGCCTTCAACATCAAAAGTCGCGCCAGAGAATTCAACTTCTGGGTGAGACAGGTCTAGGCGAGTAAATTCAACTTCCATGCTCTCGTAAATCACTAGAGGACGCTGGCAGTTGATCATCATTTGTTGTTCTTCCATAAGAGGAACCATGATGTGTGGGAAGTTCATGCCAGAGAACTTAACGTAGTTTGTTACTACGTGCTCGATGAATGCTTGATCGTGGCTCTTTTCACCTTCACAAGACATGTGCAGGTACTCTTTGCCTTTCTCGTCAACCAGTGAGCTTTCTTTCTCACACTTGTTGTCAACGCTTAGCGCAATACCGTTACCTACCATACCTGAAAAATCAAAACGCATTTTTTGGCTGATGCCTTCTTTTTGCAGAAGTACTGCAAACAAAAGATCGCCAGGCACGCAGAAGCGCTTGTTGTCTTCATCGTGAATTGGGTTGAAGTCAGCGGCTACTTTTTTTGCAAAGTGGCTAGCTTGTTCACGAGTGAATTGAAATTGATTGTCTTCAGTAGAAAAGTAAGGTGTCAGAAACATAGTATCGCTATTAGTCATCAAATCTGGCGGGGATTATAGCTAACTAACTTGGTTTTAATGGTCTATCCAGTTAACTTTGCTTATATATCAGTCAATTAGATAAATACGTTGGATGGTATGTGACGATTTGAAGGGAGATATGGCCTTTGGCTCAATGCAACAAGGGCTAATTAATAGCCCTTGTTTATATGACACTCTAATGGGTGTTGTTCAGAATGTTTTTGCTTTAAAAGCTACACAAAGTACCTTCTGGCATTAGGTGATTATGAACGGACAATTTGAGCAACAGGTTAGCTTGTTCAATATCCGGTGCAAAATATCTGTCTTTGTCGTAGAAGCTCACTTTTTCACGCAGAATTTGTTTTGCTTCTTCTACTCGAGGTGACGATAGGTTTGGCGCTCGGAAGTCCAGGCCTTGTGCTGCTGCTAAGTATTCAACGGCCAAGATGCCACGAGTGTTTTCTGCCATGTCACGCAGTCGACGACCCGCAAAGGTTGCCATAGATACATGATCTTCTTGGTTTGCCGATGTTGGAAGGCTGTCTACTGATGCTGGGTGTGCCAGTGTTTTATTCTCGCTTGCCAGAGCAGCAGACGTTACTTGAGCAATCATAAAGCCTGAGTTAACGCCGCCGTTATCGACCAAGAAAGGTGGAAGTTTGCTTAGTGCGCTATCAATCAGTAGTGCCATTCTTCGTTCAGAAAGGCTACCAATTTCTGCAATCGCAAGTGCTAGGTTATCCGCTGCCATTGCCACAGGTTCTGCGTGGAAGTTACCACCTGAAATAATGTCGCCGTCTTCAGCAAATACCAATGGGTTGTCCGATACCGAGTTCGCTTCAACGTTTAATGTTTCTGCTGAATTACGAATTTGCTGTAAACAGGCACCCATCACTTGAGGCTGACAACGTAGCGAGTAAGGGTCTTGAACCTTTTCACAGCAAGTGTGTGATTCACCAATCTCACTCTTTTGATCAAGCATATGGCGATAAGCAAGCGCGGCATCCATTTGACCACGATGACCACGAACGCGGTGAATTCGAGGGTCAAACGGGCGACGACTACCCAGTGCGGCTTCAACAGACATTGCACCACACACAGTCGCAGAAGCGAACAAGTCTTCTGCTGCGAACAGACCTTCTAATGCAAAGGCAGTCGATGCTTGTGTGCCGTTTAACAGCGCTAAGCCTTCTTTCGGCGCAAGTGTGATTGGTTCAAGACCTGCGATCTGCATTGCTTCTAAGCCAGTGATGAGCTTGCCGTTGTGGCGTGCTTGGCCTTCACCTAGCAAAACGGTACTCATGTGGGCGAGGGGAGCAAGATCTCCAGATGCGCCTACTGATCCTTTTTGTGGAACACACGGGTAAACCTGTGCGTTCACAAGATCGATAAGAGCATTAATCACTTTGAGGCGGATACCCGAGTAACCGCGAGACAAGCTGTTAATCTTCAATACCATCATCAAACGCACGGTTTCATCAGACATGAATTTACCAATGCCCGCCGCGTGAGAAAGCACGATACTTTTCTGTAGTACTTCTAAATCCTCAGGGGCGATTTTGGTATTTGCTAACAAGCCAAAACCCGTGTTGATGCCATACACAGTGCGATCTTCAGCAATCACTTGCTCGACAACGTGCATGCTCGCTTCAATATCAGGAATCGCTGCTGGATCGAGTGATAAGTTTACAGGGCTACGGCTAATCTTACGCAGTTCAGGCAGGCCTAGAAGTCCTGGCTTAAGTAATAAATTCAACATGTTCTCTCCAGACATTAAAGGCGACGAAGTTCTTCGTTTAGCATAGGTAAATCAAGCTTCTGCTCTTTAGCACACTGCTTGGCAATATCGTAACCCGCATCAGCATGACGCATAACGCCAGTAGCCGGATCATTGTGAAGTACACGAGCAATACGTTGTGACGCATCTTCGCTACCGTCACAACAAATCACCATACCTGAGTGTTGTGAGAAGCCCATGCCAACGCCGCCACCGTGGTGCAGAGAAACCCATGTTGCGCCACCTGCAGTATTTAGAAGGGCGTTCAATAGAGGCCAATCTGATACGGCATCTGATCCATCCATCATGCCTTCTGTTTCGCGGTTCGGGCTCGCTACTGAACCTGAATCTAGGTGGTCACGACCGATAACAACGGGTGCTTTCAGTTCGCCATTTTTAACCATTTCATTGAATGCTTGGCCTAAACGTTCACGATCTTTCAAGCCAACCCAACAAATACGCGCTGGTAGACCTTGGAACTGAATGCGTTCACGCGCCATATCTAACCAGTTATGAAGATGTGGGTTGTCTGGAATCAGTTCTTTTACTTTTTGGTCTGTTTTGTAGATATCTTCTGGGTCGCCAGAAAGGGCAGCCCAACGGAACGGCCCGATACCTTCACAGAATAAAGGACGAATATAAGCAGGAACGAAACCTGGGAAATCAAATGCGTTTTCCACGCCTTCTTCCAGTGCCATTTGGCGAATGTTGTTGCCGTAATCTACAGTCGCAGCGCCACGGTACTGAAGATCTAGCATGGCTTGTACTTGAATAGCCATAGATTGCTTAGCGGCTTTCACTACTTTCGCTTCATCAACTAAACGTTCTTGTGCCGCTTTTTCCATCGTCCAACCCTGAGGCAAGTAGCCGTTCAGTGGATCGTGGGCAGAGGTTTGGTCAGTCACGACGTCAGGCGTGATATTGCGTTCAACTAACTCTGGGAATACATCAGCAGCGTTGCCTAATAGGCCTACAGAGATTGGTGTGTCTGATTCTTTAATCATTGCCATCGCTTCATCTATGCTGGTGGCTTTTTTGTCGACATAGCCAGTACGCAAGCGGTAGTCGATTCGTGATTCATCACATTCAACCGCGATCATTGAGAAGCCAGCCATAGTTGCAGCAAGAGGTTGAGCACCACCCATGCCGCCAAGACCACCAGTTAGAACCCACTTGCCGTTTGCTTCGCCTTGGAAGTGCTTTTTCGCGATAGCAACAAACGTTTCATAAGTACCTTGAACGATGCCTTGTGAACCAATGTAGATCCAGCTGCCCGCTGTCATTTGGCCGTACATCATCAAGCCTTCTTTATCGAGCTCGTTGAAGTGTTCCCAGTTCGCCCAGTGTGGAACAAGGTTCGAGTTAGCAATTAGCACGCGAGGTGCGTTTTTATGAGTCGGGAACACGCCCACAGGTTTACCTGATTGAACAAGTAACGTTTGGTCGTCTTCTAAACGCTCTAATACTTCAACAATCTTGTCATAACATTTCCAATCACGTGCCGCGCGACCAATACCGCCATACACAACCAGTGCATGTGGGTGTTCTGCCACATCAGGGTCTAGGTTGTTCATCAGCATACGTAGTGGTGCTTCTGTTAACCAAGATTTAGCGCGCAAAGTGGTGCCATGAGGTGCGCGAATTTCGCGAGTCGTGTCGAGACGAGGGTCACTGTTGTGGTGTTCCGTCATTTTGGAATTCCTTCTGTTTCACGTTATATCGTTGTAGTTGTAGTTATCGGTATAGCTGGATTATTCACTGGCCATTGCACTGGCTATATCCCAACACAAACGTGCCGCCAACCGAGCCGTTTGGCCATCGATGTCGTAGTCTGGGTTGTATTCCGCAATGTCCGCGATAATGAGTTTTTCACTGTGTTGGAAAATCTGTTCTAGAAAAGGAGCGAGTGCTTCATAGCTCACGCCTCTTGCCGCTGGTGCACTTACGCCCGGCGCAGTCGCCGCGGGGAATACATCGAGATCAATGGTGAGATAGAGGTAATCACACTCAGCGATAAATTTTTGCAACTTAACCAGTTGAGCAACTTGGTTAACTTGGGTCATGTTGCGGTCGTGTTCATACCAAACACCCAGTTGGTCAGCTTTATTAAACAGCGCTTTGGTATTGCTGGCCGCGCTAACGCCAAGGCAAGCGTAATGAAACGGCCATTGATGTGTGTGGCAGTAATCACTTATCTGGTTGAAAGGCGTGCCTGAGCTCGGTTTAACATCGGCGATGTCGCTTTCAAATTCACGAAGATCAAAGTGAGCATCAAAGTTAACGATGCCGATCTTAGGTTTGCGTTCTGGCTGATCTTTATCAAGGTGTTCCATTTGATGTAAATGATCAGCGAGTCCTTGGAAAGATGCCCAAGCCACTTCGTGACCACCGCCGAGGGTAATCACTTTGTTGATTGCTAAAGCATTGGCAATCACAGAAGCACACTGTTTTTGACTGACTTCGAGCTTACCATCATTGCACTCGATATCACCAAGGTCAGCGATGTGTGCGTCACTGTGCCAAGCCATATTAGCTAACGCTTGACGAATCAGGTTGGGTGCTTGTTTCGCGCCCACTCGACCTTTGTTTCTTGCAACGCCTGCATCGCTGGCAAAGCCTACCAAGGCGATTGCGCGGTCATTAAGCTCGTCACTTAAATCACTATGTTGCACTTGTTTGGTAATGTGATGAACGCGTGTACCTAGTGCGCCATCTTCAAGATCATTACGTCCCGTCCACACGAAGTTATGTACGGTTTCTGAGTTCTTTTGAATGCCGTTGGAATTAGATTGAGTCATGACACACCTCGCCATTAACAATGCGTTTATGAAGATGAGGAACACCGACTTGATAGCTTAGATCGGCAGGGTGCTCGATATTCCAGATAGCTAAATCAGCGGCATAAGCAACTTCAATTTTGCCTTTAGTTTGTGAGTCGCCAATGGCAGCGGCAGCGTTGCAAGTTACACCACGCAATGCTTCTTCAGGTGTCGTGCCAAACAGGGTGCAGCTCATGTTCATCATCAGCGTTAAATCAGCAAAGGGTGAAGTGCCGGGGTTTAAGTCGGTCGCGATCGCCATTGGGATTTTGTGTTCACGAAGTAAAGCAACAGGTGGCTGTTGAGTCTCTTTCAAGAAGTAGAAAGCACCGGGTAATAAGGTGGCGACTGTGCCTGATTCTGCCAGCGCTTTTACTCCGGTTTCATCAAGGTATTCAACATGGTCGACAGAGAGTGCACCGTATTTAGCTGCGAGCGCACTGCCGCTCATATTTGAAAGTTGTTCAGTGTGGCCTTTAATCGCGAGCCCATGTGCTTTGGCTGTTGCAAATACACGTTCGGTCTGTTCTAGGTTGAAGCCGATAGACTCGCAGAACACGTCAACCGCATCGGCGAGCCCTTGCTCTGCAGCTTTAGGAATGATCTCTTGGCAAACCAGATCGATATAGCTGTCCGGTTGCTCTTTGTATTCGGGTGGCACAGCATGCGCTGCAAGGAGAGTCGTGGTGATATTAATTCGGCGATGATTCTCTAAAGCTTTGGCTGCGCGTAACATTTTGAGTTCATCATCAAGTGTTAAACCATAGCCAGATTTTACTTCGATGCTGGTTACGCCACTTCTTAGTAGGCCATCAAGTCTCGGTAATGCCATTTCAACCAGCTCAGACTCTTGCGCTGCGCGTGTTGCAGTGACTGTCGCTAGAATGCCGCCGCCTTGCTTGGCGATGTCGGTGTAAGACACACCATTCAAACGCTGCTCAAATTCATTGGCACGATTACCCGCAAATACGAGGTGAGTGTGGCAATCAATCAGCCCAGGGGTGACTAACTTGTTTTTGCAATCATAGGTGATGTAATCCAAAGAACCATCAACACTTACTTGTTCTAACTCAGAAGCAAGTACGCCTTGGTTTGAACAAGAGATGGACACGATTTTACCGCTTTCGATAACGATATCTTGAGGGGAAGAGGGCTGATAGCCATCGGCTCCCGAGCTCATGGAGACCACTCGTGCGTTTTTGAGGATCAAATTCATAATCACCTAGATCTTTGCTAAACATTAAATGTATATACAAATAAATAGGCTAAACGCTGACCCGAATCAAGTTGATGTTGCAAAAATGTGATCGGCGATCAGGATGATGTTCTTTAATCTAGAAGTATCTTGGAGCTTAATTTGTACTTAGAACCAGGATGGTAGAGCAATGCAAAGCTGATTAGGCGCTCTTTGCTCCATGTTCTTCTATTCAAAAGTAGGCAAGGCTCTGATTCAGAAAGTTTTAGTGACGTTCTAATTTGAGAGTCAGGAATAATGGCTTCAACCGTATGCTCGATAGCACTCAACGGGCAGCTTTTTGAAAGGTATTCGTTGGGTGTAGAGGTTGAGAAATCTTGCTCTAGGTATTTTGGAGCGGTTTGAGAGTTCACCCAACGCGCTTCCAATTGAATCGGTGCGTTGTCGGCAAAGTGTATGATTTCACTATAGAACACTTCTGCATTAATCATCACACCTAACCGTGTAGCCGTGCTTTCATCAGCTTTGATGCTATCGTGTTTGATAACTTGGCTAGTATACGTTTGGCCTCGGTCTTTGATCTCTTGCGCGATGTTGTTGATATCAAGCAACGGAGATTGCGCTTTTTCGTCTGGTTCACAAACAAAAGTCCCCAGTCTTGGCTTCCTGATGAGTTTGCCTTCAGACACAAGATCTCGAATCGCTTTATTGACCGTCATTCGACTCACATTGAACTGCTCTGTGAGTTCGAGTTCTGTGGTTATCTGGTAACCCACTGGCCAGTGACCACTGTTGATATTCTCGTCTATGAACTGTTTTATCTGAAGGTAGAGCGGCGCTTTCGACATAATGAAACCTTATTTGACTATACAAATAGAGTAACGGAATTTTTCACGATTTCAACATTTCCTCGGGCAATGTGACCTTATTCAACATAGATGGGGCAAATTGCTTGATTCTGTGAGGCAAGTGTCGCAAATTGTCACGCAATAACTATTCGTAAATCAGATAATTAGAAAGGGAAATAATATGTTTAAGAAATTAAAGGCCTCGTTGGGCATCGGTGCAGCAAAGGTTGATACTGTCTTAGATAATATTGAAGTTTTCCAAGGTGGAGAGTTGTCTGGCAATGTTCACATTGTTGGTGGCGACGTTGAGCAACAAATCGACTTGATTAACTTGGTTATCAACACAGAAGTAAAAGTAGAAACGGAAGACAGTACCAGCTACGAAACCTTTTCACTGGGTCGTATTCAAGCGGTAGAGCCTTTCGTTATCCAACCGGGCGAAACCAAACTGGTTCCATTCCGTCTTAAGTTAAATGATGAAACGCCAGTCACTGCGTTGAATGCACAAATGAACCAATGCCATGTGTGGGTTGAAACCAACCTAGATATCGGCTTCGCGATTGATCCTAAAGACCGCGACTTCATCTCTGTACACCCATTGCCAACAGTCGCTAAAATCATCCAAGGTGTGGAAGCATCGGGAATGGCAATGGTGAAAGCTGATGTAGAGAAGGGCTTCTTGAAAGGCAACAGCTTTGCTTCTCGCTCTGGCTGTTACCAAGAGATTGAGTTTCGCAGCGGCGGCTTCATGAATAATAAAGAGATCGAGCTGTCATTCATCGTTGAAGGTTCAATGGTTCACTGCCTAGCAGAAATCGACCGCTCAATGAGCTTCCGTGGCGACCAATACATCTCATTCAGCTTGCCTGCGAACGCTGCCGATTCTGACATTCGCAACGCAGTCTCAAGAATCATGAGTGCGTAGTTGCTCTGACTTATATAGAAATAACATAGTATTCCAAAGTCGAATTTAACCGTTCGACTTTTTTGTTTCTGCCATTTACCACTGATGACGATAGGCCTATTGGAAGGTCACATCGGTGGAGTTGTTCATGTTGAAGATGTTCTCGATTATGGATATCTCAACTGCCGAGCGTTGCATGAGATAGCGATAGCCAAACATCATTTCATTCGCGGCTTCTGAAAACTCAGTGTCACCATCTTCTGCGCCTTCATACCAACGGTATTCAAGATGCAATTCATGGTTTTCAAATAGCGTGAGTTGATAGCCGCCCATCCATGACCATGTCGTCTTCTTATGAGAAAAGCTATTCTCTGCTTCTCTACTGGACTGATTCGCTCACCCTAAGCTTGTATAGAAGGTATTGATGTCGAGTTGGTATGCATAGTTGAGTTGAGCGCTTTGTTCGGTGCTGTTTCCCTTAAATGCACCGTGGCTGACGTTGTTATGATAGAGGGAGACGCCAAAAGATAAGCCGTGGTTTTCTATATCTATGATTTGATATTGGGTGTAGAGCGTGAAAGCGTTAGTCAATGTGTCGCCGGAGAAGTCTCGATTATTGACATCATGGTCTGGTGCATAGATGTCGAATTGGTGTCTGTCTTTCTGATCTCGACCTGCTTGGTCGATGCTAAATAGGTCGTGAAAGTTAATGGTAATTTTGTCGAGGTGATTATTGGCGGCGTATAACCAGCGGTAATTGAGCTCTACTTGCCATGCTGTGGTTAATTGCCATCGTAGGCCAGTTTGAAGTTGGTTTTGATAATAGTCTAAGTGATAGTCGTGGGAGTGGGCCCAGATACTCGCGGCGGTGAAGGTTGTAAACACTTCAACCTTATTCTCTTCAAGAGGGAAGCCTGAACGGAGCGACGGGGTGAGACGAACCGACTGTAGTGGTGCTTGGGTATAACTGATTAGCGGGCCGTAATCTTTGTTGGGCCATGCGGTTGGAGTAAAAACAACAGTTGCTATTAGTAATGGTAAAGGTGGTATGAACGATATAAAGACAGCCTGTTTTCCCATATGCACCTCATCCGCATTCCGTTGCTTCTATACAGCTTAGTTCTAAATAATTAGTTTGTAAGAGATTAGTTGGAAGAGCGAACTCACAAGAGATAGGAGAAGTAGTTGAGTTGATACTGCTCGATTGGAAAAAGGAAGGGCAAGGGAGTTACCGCTAGCATATCAAATCTATCATTCGTGGCTAAAGAATTGCTGGCGAGACTGCTTTATTGCTGATTTTTAAAAAACGTTCACATTGAAAATGATCTGTTAGATCAACAAGTAAAAACCATCTAGATCATAATTGCAGAGGACAGTATTAGTATGGGTAAATCCGAGCAAAAAATGTGAGGTGAATCACATTCTAGTGGCCGCTGCGCGACTTGCCCCGCACCAGGTGAAATGGGTGAAGTTAAGCAAGACCCAATTAAAGGTATTTAATTCGATAAAGCAGGGTGAAGAAGTGACAGCGCAACTTATTGCAGAGCGATGTGATTTGTCACCAAGTTGGGCCAGTTCTCTTTTGAGAAGTTTATATCTGAGATGCTATCTAACGAGATCGAGTGTAGGGCTAGATTTGGGAGGAGTGCAATTTGGTTATCAACATTACAATAATTGAATGTTCTAAAGGCAGCCGTCTTGCATATCGAAATTATACTCAAGTTGAATCGTAATCTTCGGCATTTCGATTGAATAAGCCTCAGCTTTTGCGGCACAATGGCAGAGATTGATGAGATCAATAGTATCGTTGCTGAATAATTAATTTGGAGTTGTGGTTCGTGGGTAAAGTTATAGGTTTGGAGAGCATTTTTAAAGCCGGAGTCATCGTATTGCTAACCCAGCAAGTCATGGGTTGTGTAAGTAGCCCAAAATCTGTGAGTATTTTGAGCACTGAACATGACCCCATTTATTCTTTTGAAGAAAAAAGCTGCAGTAAAGATATCAAAGCTTCTGATTATTATAGCAACCCTAAAGCGTTGAATAGCTTGTTGGATTGGCATCTAACTTCACCTGAAGTGAGCAACCCAGCGTGCATGAATAATATAGGTTGGATATACCACTTTATAGAAAGGGATTACCCCAAAGCACAAGAGTGGTACAAGCAGGCTGTAGCTCAGGGTAATTTGGATGCTATATATAATTTAGCATTATCTTATGATAGCCAATCTCCAACGCTTGGTAATTATGAGATGGCTTTCTCTTTGTATAAGCAGGCTGCGGAACAGAACCACATGTATGCTCAAAATAATTTGGCTCAAATGTATGAGCGTGGGCATGGGACACCTACGAACTTCACTAAAGCTAAATATTGGTTTGAAAAATCTTCTAATCAGTTTTACAGCCTAGCTTTTGTTCACTTAGGGTATCTCTATGAATATGGTTACGGTGTGGGTCAGGATTACGAGCAAGCGAAGCGGTATTATAAACAAGCTGTACAATTAGAAGATGCTAAAGGTGAGTTGCGCTTAGCATTGCTTTATTTGAGAGGGCAGGGTGGAGCTGTTGATAAAGAAAAAGCAATATTGCTGTTACAATCGTCAGCATCTAAAGGTAATAGTTACGCAAAATATCATCTATCTTTATTGTCTAGCTAGTCAGTAAATTCAGTAACCTAGGTTCTTCTGCAGCCTATAAGGTCGCAAACGCGGCTACACCCCGCGAAATAAAAATTTTTCGGGTCATATAGCCACCACCACTGGCATGACACTGAATTGCCAATATCGAACTTAGGTTTTGAGCGTGATGCGTAACGCTAAGCTGTAACCATCTTGTTTGCTTTAACAAACGAATGGTAAAAATGCAAAGCGTTGCAAATCAATCTTGAATAGTTTGCTATGTTTACTGATTCGTTTTGACCTCCTCTTGACGCTTTAGCGATGCTTTAGATTCTTGAGGTTTGATTACAGTGGATAGGAATATATCCTTGTAGATTCCTTTCACTGAAGCTGCAGTCACCGCAAAACCAGCGATTAATATGTATAGATCAATTTCATTTAGTAGTTTTTTAGCATCATCATTAAACGTTCCTAGAATGAGCAAAAAACCGCATATGATACCACTGGATTGAAGTATGGCGTTTACCATTACAGCCTGATTGAACTCGCGTTTCGCTCTGTGACACCTGTATGTATATATTAAGATCAAGATAGCTCCCAATATAGCCGATGGAATATATATGGCTTTATCCATTTTTATCCCCTTTCGCTACAGAGTCTCCAATTAAGCCTCCTAAAATGCCACCTATAATAGCGCCAAATGGGCCTCCAATTGATGCTCCAAATATTGCACCTCCAGCTGCAGCCCCCATGACCCTAGAGCTATCGTGTACTGGTGTATCATAAAGCTCATAATCAGCTTCGAGTTCTGCAACGCCACTCGATTTTTCAGATGTGTAATTGATAATACCTATAGGGTATTCCCAAACCTTCATCTCTACCTCATAGCTGGAACCACAGTTATGACATTCTTCAGAGATTATTGCGGTGTATTCATTCTCATCCCCCATCTGCCTACTTGAACCACCAGTAACTTCAAAAGAAGTAACTTCTTCTTCGTAAAACTCCCCACACTTCCCCCTCTGGCAGGATAGTTGTCACTGTTAAAATTTAACCAGTTTGGGCGATAA
>NZ_JBFSUD010000028.1:0-59911 GCF_041467175.1 Vibrio sp. 10N.247.310.24 | reverse complement strand
AAGAGAAGCTGCTTAGTAAACAAGCGAATGATGACAACTACCTTGAAAAACGCCGAGGGTGTCACGAAGTACAAGGCTTCTATTTCGCAAAACCAATGCCACTAGACGATTTTGTTCTGTTTGCCAAAAATCATAACTCGGAACTCATAAATACGCATGCTTAGGTTCAAACCGTAGGCCTTAATTTTTGACTTAAAATCCAATTAAGTTCCAACCAGCCATGAAACCTCTTTAAAAAGATGCTTCATGGCTGCCTCTTCTGTTATTAAACTAAAAACTCGACATTAAGAGCTCTCATTTCCGGCCTTCTTCGCCAACAGACTAAAACACCACTTTTAACCTGCTGAAAAACCCTGCAAAAATTACAAATCGACATTGAACTAGCATGGAAAGTGTTTAATCATTCACATCAGGAATTTCTTCGTGACGCATTTGTGATGAATATGCAACAGTAGGAGCTGCCAAAATTAAACGCACTCACGTAATTTCAATAAATTAAACGCACAACAAGGCTGATAACGGAATGACAAAACCTAAAATGATCATCGTTGAAGACGATTTAAAACTTCAGCAAATGCTAAAGGATTACTTTGTAGCACAAGACTTTGAGGTCACCGCGTTAGACGATGGCAGTGATGCTGTGCAAACCATCCTTGACGATCAACCTGATATCGTGTTGTTGGATTTAATGCTTCCTGTAACCGATGGGCTGACAATTTGCCGACAGACTCGTACGCTTTTTAAGGGTAAAATTTTAATGCTCACCGCCAGCGATGATGATTTTGATCACGTTGCAGGTTTAGAGACAGGTGCTGATGACTATGTCACCAAGCCAATCAAACCAAGAGTTCTACTGGCAAGGGTCCGCTCGCTATTACGCCGTCAAGAAACCAATACACCTCTGGTTGATGATTCAAGTAGCCTTCAGTTTGGTCAACTTACGCTGAAAAACACCTATAAAAAGTGCGAGCTTTCAGATGTAGTTTTATCACTGACAGACAGTGAATTTGACCTACTTTGGCTGTTAGCATCCAACCCTGATACTCCACTGTCACGTGATTATTTAACTCAAACGCTGCGTGGGATCGAGTACGACGGGATCGACCGGACGATTGACAACAAAGTAGTACGTTTGCGAAAAATACTTGGTGACGACAAAGCACCAGCAGAGAAAATTCAAACCATTCGCGGAAAAGGTTACTTATTTGTTTCGACCGCCTGGCATTAACCGCGCTCAGTACGGGCGCAATGAAAGAGAGCGATTATGCGACGTATCTATTTGGAGTCCCTACTAGGGCTGTTAACTTGCTTTATTGTTGGTCTTCTCGCCTACGAAATTTGTGTCTATCAGCTCAATACCGACTATGAATATATATTGCAAGATTACGAAGCAACGGCCCACCAACAGCTCCTAGAAAACATAGCGAATAATCAGGGCCTCGAAGCCGCTCATCAAGCCATAAATCAGTTTGTTGACACCTCCCGCTATACCCTCGTCACATTCAAATCGAATGATGAAGTACCGACTCCAGTTTCTGAGTTCTTTACTGCTAACCCCAACGTATTTATTTTTCACGACGACTATCGGGAGTTATGGTTTCGCTTAGCTAACAGTAAAAACATCTATCATTACCTGCCCAACGACGACACGCTCGTTCGACAAAAAATAGAGCTCGAAGATGACCTCATTTGGGTATTCTTTATCGCGAGCTTCATCGTATATGGCCTGGGTCATCTGTTGATTATTTTCCGCAGAGTTAAGAAGCTTGAAAATGCCACATTACGCTTCTCTGAAGGCGACCTCTCTTCGCGAGCTGAAACATCAGGCGGCAGTGCAATTGGAACTCTGAATAAATCCTTTAATCTGATGGCCGACCGAATCCATAGCTTAATCGAGAGTAATCGTTCACTTACCAATGCGGTAGCTCATGAACTGCGAACTCCAATATTCAGAATTCAATGGCAGGCTGAAATGCTCAAAGACACGCTACTCAACAAAGAACAGCAAGATACTATCGAGAGCATTGTTGAAGACACAGAAGAGATGGAAAAAATGGTCGATGAGCTACTATATTACGCAAAACTCGACAGTTGTGATCTAGATAACTTACTACAGCCATTAGAGATAAGAGACTTTCTCGATCACGCAATGAGCCGTTGGAACAAAGAGACTGAGTTTAGTATTGATCTATCACTACCAGAACAACCTCATTTGATATTAGCGGATGATACGCTGCTCAATCGCGCGTTAGATAACCTAGTACGTAACGCGATGAAATTCGCACGCTCACAAATTTCGATAGAAGCAAGCGTGCACCACGATATGCTACAAATCGCCGTGCATGACGACGGTGACGGCGTAGCAAAAGAGCACCGTTCTCGCCTATTCGAACCTTTTTATGTTGGAGATAAAGCGCGTAACAAAGCCAAGAGTGGCCATGGTCTAGGGCTTTCTATCGTCAAGAAGATCTGTGTTCAACACGGTGCAACAGTGCAAGTTGCACAAAGCAACACTTTAAAGGGCGCCGTATTCACTATAGCCTTTCCACTGTGTAACGATTCGACTGACAAACCCATACAGTAACGACCAATCATCTCTGGAATAATGTTCAACATCAACCGAAGGGGGCTAGATATCCCCCTTCAAAACCAACAACACTCGTTCACCCTTACTAACGTGAGCTGAATTTTATCTCTGGAGAAACACATGAAAAAATTAATGATCATCGCGGCACTATCGCTAGTAGCAACAGGTTGCGCTCAACAAACTTTCGTAATGGCCCCTCAAGAGAGCGAAGCAACAGCACCAACAACTGAAAAGTCACACCACTTTTTCATCAACGGTCTAGCGCAGAAAAAGCAAATTGATGCAGCTAAAGTATGTAACGGTATCGACAACGTTGCCAAAGTTGAAGTTCAAGAGACATTCGTGAATGGTTTACTAGCAGCCGTGACTTTTGGTATTTATACACCACGAGAAGCACGCGTTTACTGCAAAGCTTAACTCGTCGTTATTTGTCCACGAACCAACTGACGACACCAAAAGTTTGGTCTTGGAAGCTTCTACCTGACATTCAATACTTTCGCTGGTGCTCAAGGACTGAGCATAGAATACCATCATATTGACTGTAAATACGGGGCTGGTGCTAACATCTCCCCGTTTATTCCTCCTAAAATGCAAACATGCAATATCTCATCCCACTCAAAGCCTCATCCAAGTCCACAACCACCAAACCTGTGTTTGCTCGGTTTAACATCCAACTCTCCTTGTCATGATTAGAATCAGCGTACTGCTTTGCTTTCAACAAACACCGAAATAAATACTACAATAGAACAAACACAATGTTTATTATGCTTTATTTTTCAATTAGTTAGACAAACCTGACATCACTCCAACCTTAAAAAACATCGTTTTATTTAGCAAATTTAACCTTTTGTCAATATGTGAATTTTATTTATAAAGAATATAACCAACAAATATGACCTTACCTCTTGATAAATCAAGGGCTACAGATAGTCACTTTATCAATGAAAAAATAGGTTTCATTTGTGAGGGTTTTATAAATCATTCGTCAGCGATACCGTGACTTACATCACAGGATGAGTAAACAAGGTATTATCATGAAAAAATCAGTATTAGCACTCGGCTTAATCGGTTTAGTTTCACTTCCAACTTTTGCAGCAAGCACAGATGGTGGCGCGTATGTAGGTGGTGGACTTAGTGTCTACCAAGATTCTGACACAGACGGTCACGGTAGCTTAGATTCAGATGGCATGGGCTACAACCTATACGGCGGCTACCAATTCAACCGTATCGTAGGTGTTGAACTTGGCTACACAGATTACGCAAACTACAAAAATAGCGCTGAAAAGCTGTCTCCGACGTCTGTTTCTTTGTCAGCAAATCTTGGTTACACATTCGACAACACAATCCGCCCATTCGTATTGGCTGGTTTAAGCTCTGTTGACCTAAACGCAAATAAGAGTGCTGGTTACGCTGATGACAGCGGTACGGGTTTCCACTTTGGTGTAGGTGTTGAATACACGCCAATCGAACACCTAACGCTACGCTTAATCTCGCAAGCGGATGCAGTAAGCGTAGACGACACGGTCCAATTTAGGAACTCTCAGATATCAGCTGGTGACCACACGCTTGCCTTCAACAGCATTAGCTTCGGTGGCTCATACAACTTCTAATGTGATTGAACCAAATAAAATAAGCTGAACATACTAATTCACTTTGCTGTTCCACCTTGTCATGAAGGTCTCTCAGTAAAGTGAATTTTTTGTATCTACACACTTTAGCGTCATTTCACTTTAGCCAGTTTATCGCTCAGCGCCTTCTATTTGAGCTTTATGCAATGATATTAGAGCTTTCTTGGTAGCGAGACTAAAATAAAGGGATAAGTGACACAGGAAGACAATACCTATGAATCTACCACGCTTAAACATGTCGATAAACAAGCTGCCCTTTGTGTTGGCTGTGTATTATCTGCTTATCATCAACATCCCTCTCTCCCTAGAACTGTTTAGTATTGTTCAGGCATCAAAGTCTGAAAGTGTCGCGTTTCTTATATCCATCCCGCTCTTCTTCCTTGCTGCTTTTAATTTCATCTTCCAAGTCTTTAATTGGCCGATATTCTCCAAACCGTTTTTCATCTTATTACTGATCACCTCAACCTTAGTCAGCTACAGCATGTTCAATTACGGCATATTCGTCGACTACGGGATGATAGAGAATGTGTTTGAGACCAATAGTGGTGAAGCAGCAAGCTATGTAAGTACCCACTCCATCTTATGGTTACTTGCCATGGGCGGTATTCCATCGATCATCCTGTTGTTTACCAAACTTGAAAAAGAATCTTGGAAAGATTTCTTTGTCTGGAAATCGATTGGGCTGCTCTCTTCCTTGATCGTCATTGCCATTATTGCCGGGCTTTTCTACAAAGATTACGTATCGATTGGTCGTAATCATTCGCACATCAAAAAGATGATCATCCCGACCGAGTATGTGTCATCAACGGTTAAATATATCAATAACACCTACATAAAACAGCCCATCCCTTATCAAGAGTTAGGGTTAGATGCGAAGCAAACAGCACAAGCCAAAGCGGCAACCAAACCAACATTATTAGTGTTTGTTCTTGGTGAAACCGCACGCGTGTACAACTACCAATATCATGGCTATGAGAGAGAAACCAACGCTCATACCAAGCCTTACAACCCGATATTTTTCTCTGATGTTCAGTCGTGCGGAACAGCCACCGCGGTTTCTGTGCCATGTATGTTCTCGAACATGAATCGCAGCAACTACGATCGCGACAAAGCCTACAACCAAGATAACGTGGTCGACATGATGAACCGCGCGGGCATTCACTCTATCTGGCGAGAGCATGATGGGGGAGACAAGACGGTCGCACACCGAATCAAAGAGATGACGCTCGTCGCAAAGGACAGCGATCCATTCTGTAATAACGACGTATGCTACGACACAGCTATGCTAGAGAACTTCGAACAAGATACTCAAGAACTCAAGCAAGATAGCATCATTTTCTATCATATTTCGGGGTCTCACGGGCCTACTTACTTTGAACGTTACCCCGACGAACATAAGAAGTTTACGCCAGACTGCGCTCGCGCTGATATTGAAAACTGCACCAAAGAGCAAGTGGTTAACACCTACGACAACACCATCTTGTACACAGATTTCTTTCTCTCACAGGCTATTCAAAAGCTAGAGAAACTCACTGATAAGTACAACGTGGCGCTGATGTACATTTCCGATCATGGTGAATCTTTAGGGGAAAACGGCGTCTACCTACATGGCATGCCTTATTCATTGGCACCGAAAGAGCAAACCCATGTGCCTATGATCGTGTGGATGTCTGATGGTTTTGCCGAGCAGAAAGGGATAAACCAAACCTGCTTGAGAAAGGCAGGCAAAGAACAGAGCTTCTCCCAAGACAATCTGTTTGACTCACTGCTTGGTCTAATGGATGTACAAACTAAAGAATATCGAGAGAACCAAGATATTTTTGCTTCTTGTCGCTAGTGCTTTTGCTTATGTAAACCATCGGAAAACTCAAGTTGCCTGAGCAAGCTCTCCTCAACTTCCCCTAAAAAGAAAAGACCTCGGTCTTTTTTTTTTTCGTCGCTAACATGGAGCCAGAGTGCTAATTTATAACGACGAAACAATGAGCTACATTTAATAGACACAATAATGGAAGAGTCCGTCGTGCTCCAAAGACCAACCTGTCTTATTAGACTTAATCTCACTCACATCGCTCATTGAGCTTACCAAGATTAAGCTCAGTTCAATACGGCACCTGAATGGCGCCTAATATCAATGTTTACGTCATATCATTAAGGACAAATGAATGGACGCTTTCATAATTTCAAGCTGGCAATTTTCTGAGGGTGTGGCACATGAACACACCACCAGCCCAGCCTCATTCGAGCAATCAACTTGGTATCACTGCCAAAGAGATGCTGACGGTTTGAGAGAATGGCTCCACAGTAATACGGTTCCAAATGCCATCATCGATTCATTACTCACCGATGACACCCGCCCTCGGTTCGAACAGTTTGGCCACGACTGTTTTTTGATGATTCTGCGAGGCATTAATCTAAACGAAGGGGCTAACCCTGACGACATGCTTAGCCTACGCATCTTATGGTACAAAGGCACTTTAATATCGACACGTAAAGTTCCTTCAAAAGCGGTCAGTAATCTGATATCTGATCTCATTCAAAACCAAGGCCCTACATCATTACCTGATGTGTTGTTGGGCATGATCCGTGGAATCAACCACAGTATTTCAACCTTCCTAGCACCCGTCGAACTATTAATTGACGAGTTAGAATCTAAATCCAATATCGACATAAGATCCATTAACGCTCTACATTCAAGGCTACTCAGACTAAGGCGTTATTTGAAGCCACAGAAATACGTTTTTGAAGATTTAATGAGTGACCTACCTGCACCATTGAGTAAGCACAACAGTCATATAAAGAACAGCCTTGATACCATCCTGAGAATTAACGAGTCTGTTGAGTTTTACATCGAACAAATTAATGTATTTTTAGCGAGCCTAAGTCAGCAACAAGCTGAAAAAATGAATAGAAATACGTACCTATTTTCTATCATTGCAGGTATTTTCCTCCCTGCTGGGTTTTTCACCGGTTTACTGGGTGTCAATATCGCTGGGATACCCGGAACAGATAACCCAATAGCATTTCCACTATTTTGCATTGGGCTGCTCGTGGTCGTAGCGGCAGAGGTCGTTATTTTGAAAAAATTGAGGTTTATTTAATGGTTGAGTTTTTGCAATCCAATATGTGGCTTAGACAAGTAGTTTTAGGTTTACTTCTTATCACTGTGTATTGGGTGATCAAACGCTTAGGTAAGAACTGGATAGAAACATTAGCGGAAAATAAGCGTGTCGAATTGAAGCGAAAGCAGTTCGTGATTAAGTGTTTCAATATTGTTCTGTTTCTACTCTTCATCGCTGTGTTTACGATTGTTCTTAACTTGGGTTTTGGTGATATTTCGCTGTTCTTATCATCCATATTTGCGGTGCTGGGTGTCGCTTTATTCGCGCAATGGTCCATTCTAAGTAACCTCACAGCCAGCGTACTAATATTTTTTGTCTTCCCTTATCGCATTGGCGACAGAGTAAGAGTCGCGGAGAAAGACGAAGACATCAGCGGTGTGATCATCGATATCACCATGTTCCACGTTATTCTTCGACACAGTTCGGGTAACATTATCACCTACCCCAACAACCTGATTTTACAAAAAGGCGTGATAAAGGTTTTGGTTGAACCTGAAGCAAAAAGTGAAGCTTCAATAAGGTAACAGGCCTAATATGCCAAACAAGTTGGGTTAACGATTGATGTGTATGGAGGAGTGAGATCAGAGTAACCCACTCTTTGTCTATAACGCACATTCTTTCTATAGCGAAGGCTCTGTCTTTTGTGTCCCATTAGCCGCAAGTTTTATTGAGTTTAGATTTGCGACTAAATATACTGGAGACACCATCAGACGGAGGACAAAAATGAATAATAAAAACAAACATATAGTTTTAATTCATGGTCTATATATGCCTGCGTTGATCATGCAATATCTGGATAGAAACTTCAAAAAACGCGGCTTTACAACGCACAAGTTTGCCTACAACTCGCTGCGTTTCCCTTCTGCAGCCAAACGTCTCAATCGTTTCGTGAATGCTCGTTTTAATGAGTATGATGAGGTCTATTTTTTCGGTCACTCACTGGGTGGCTTGCTGATTCGTCATTACTTTAAATTCTACCAACCACACTTCGCCGACACCTGCATTATTACAGCAGGCACTCCGCACAATGGGGCAACCATCGCCAAAACACTGTCTAATCATGGGCTTGGATTTATATTTGGTTCGAGCAAAATGATTTTAAGCGATGGCTTGGGTGACTACGATATTGATGTGCCGATTGGCGTAATTACTGGCACCTACGACGCTGGCGTAGGACGCATTGTATTGGGAAGAAATCCTGGGGATGGCACAGTAACACTCGAAGACGCCAACCTGAGAGGAGCCACTGATACTTACGCCCTCAAACTCAACCACACAGCGCTGGTCTACTCTAAGGAAGTCGTAACACTGTCGGCTCAGTTCATTGAACACAGAGCTTTTAAGGACGCTTCATAGCTTTTTTCAGTAGCTTTGCGCGTTGACTCCTGTATCGAGCTCTTGTTCTCTTATTTGTGATAGATAAAAACAAAAATACCACTCTGCGATAAGAGTGGTATTCGAAGATCCATTGCTGGAAATGAGCGCTTGCTATACTTTCTATACTTGCTACAGACGATTCACTCGGGTTGGTAAGAACACCTCGCCCAACATGCATCGCACCGAACCACCGCCGATGTCTTCGATCGTTTTCACGTTAAATGGTAGTAGCTTACCGTGTGTCGAAAGCTGAGCTAACTGAGCTGGAGAAAACGCATCATAAGCCGATTGAGACATCGCGATCACCTTGTCGCCATTCACAGTTTCAAGCTGAAGGATGTTGCCACAAAAACGATTCATCTGATCGATTGAGATAGAGATAACTTGCTTGTCTTTGGCAAGAGACTTCACAACAAAGCGGCGCTCAAACTCTGGGATCACTTCATCACAGATCACGCAGAAATTATCGCCAATCGCCATCATCACATTGGTATGGTAAATCGGTTGACCAGACGGTAATGCCGTTTGGAACGAGACCACGCGAGAATAGCCAATGCGCTTCGCGTAATCTTCCAATACTTCGCGGTCACAACGTTGTGAAAGCGCAGCATAAATGGTCTTGTTGATATGGTCGATCACCATCACGCCTGTGCTCTCTAGATAAGAACCTTGAGCAACGTACGACTCCATAGACTCACTGTGATTAACAATGCGACCAGACGCTTCCAACGCTTCAATAAGTGCATTCGGCTTAACTTCATTTTGACGGTTTTCACACGCCATAGGGAAAGTGAATAGGCTTCCATCACTACAAGTACTGAACCAGTTGTTTGGGAACACTGCGTCAGGGGTTTCAACACCCAGTTCCGGATAATCAAACTCTACAACTTGCACACCTTCTTTACGTAGCGAAACCACCATAGCCTTAAACTCGGCCATCGTTTCTAACTT
Organism: Vibrio sp. 10N.247.310.24; assembly: GCF_041467175.1. NCBI lineage: Bacteria > Pseudomonadati > Pseudomonadota > Gammaproteobacteria > Vibrionales > Vibrionaceae > Vibrio > Vibrio sp. 10N.247.310.24. The sequence goes on along the minus strand of NZ_JBFSUD010000028.1, from coordinate 50,249 downwards.
TACCTCAGCTTCAGTCAGATCGACTCTGTGCTGAAACTCGTTATCACGGGCTGTTTCTTCGTTAAATTTAAATTCTTTTGGCGGCACCATAACAACGCAATTTGCGTTTTGAACATTAGTAATATGCAGTGATTTTTTGTGTAGGTTTAACATTTTAACCGTCCCTATCTTTTATTTACCTCAGAATTGTAAACAACTTGTTACGACAAAATTCACTGAAAATCACAATGATTTGAATATTTATCCCAAGTAATTACTGCGAATTTTAGATTAGTCGGTAATTTTTACTGCAAGATAACAGCACATCAGAAAGAACCAACTGTATGCATATTCGTTAAAGAATTTACTGGATAAATATTCTCATTTCATTTTTCAACTCCACACGAGTTTTGATTACAATTCAATCCATTTAACGTTAGGATTATCACCGTTGCATAACCATCAATTACGTTTGAAATAAGCTTAACTTTTCCTGCCTAATTCAATCTAAAATTAGCTTCATGAAAGACACTCTTTGGAAGTGTTCTGTGTCGCTTAAACTAAGCACTTACATAAGAACTAAACAAAAATCCATCGAATGGCTTAATACTTATAAGAACGCGTTGGCACTTATATAATTTCAAACTAAAACTGAAAAATTCAAATCAAGACTATAAAAACAAAGCTGCACATCGAGTGCTCTAGCTCAAAGATGCAGTAGCTTATAAAGGGAAAACTATGTACAAGAAATTTGAAGGCTTTACTGAAGCCTTTCCAAAGGGAGAGCCGATACAACCTCCTACTGGAATACTGGCATTTTGCCGCCATTACACACGAGGTTTTGAAAAGCCGTTGATCTTGCTCGGATTGATGAGCATGACCATCGCGATCATCGAAGTTGCGCTGTTCGGTTACATGGGTCAACTGGTTGACTGGCTATCAACCAGCAACCCGGACACTTTCTTAGCAGACAACGAGTCGACACTGATGGGGCTCGGCGTTCTGCTGTTGGTCGTGATGCCAATCTTGATCAGTGTTTATTCGCTATTGCTTCACCAAACTTTGCTAGGCAACTATCCAATGTCGATTCGTTGGTTAGCTCACCGCTACCTTTTGAAGCAAAGTTTGTCGTTCTATCAAGATGACTTTGCCGGACGTGTCGCGACCAAAGTGATGCAAACCTCGCTCGCGGTACGTGAAACCGTGACCAAAATGGTCGATGTGTTTGTCTATGTGACGGTTTACTTCACGGCGATGCTATTCATGCTTGCAGAATCAGATTGGCGCTTAATGGCTCCAATGTTGATTTGGTTGTTCATTTACGTCGGCATTCAACTGCACTTCGTACCAAAGCTGAAAGACGTGTCTTCAGAACAGGCGGATGCACGCTCGTTGATGACGGGTCGCATTGTGGATAGCTACACCAATATCGCAACGGTCAAACTGTTCTCACACAGCAAAAGAGAAACCGAGTACGCTGAAGAAGGGATGGAAGGCTTTCTAGACACAGTCCATCGCCAAATGCGCTTGGTTACTGGCTTCAACATCTGCGTTGAATTTGCTAACTATCTATTGGTATTCAGCATTGCCGGTATTTCTATCTACCTATGGCTAGACAACGCGATCACCGTGGGTGCAATTGCGATTGCGGTCAGCTTAGCTCTGCGTATTAACGGCATGTCGAAATGGATCATGTGGGAAATCGGTGGTCTGTTTGAGAACCTAGGTACCGTAATTGACGGCATTAAAACTCTGTCTAAGCCTATCGCTATCGAAGACAAGAAAGACGCAAAGCCTTTGGACGTTCCACAAGGCGGTATCAACTTCGACAACGTGAGCTTTAACTACGGTGAGAATAAGGGTGTGATTAACAACCTAAACCTCAACATCAAACCGGGTGAAAAAGTCGGCTTGGTTGGCCGTTCAGGTGCAGGTAAATCGACCCTAGTTAACTTACTGCTGCGTTTCCACGATGTAGAAAGTGGTCGCATCCTGATTGATGACCAAGTGATCTCAGATGTCACGCAAGATTCACTGCGCAGTAACATCGGCATGGTGACTCAAGATACCTCACTGCTGCACCGTTCGATCAAAGACAACATTCTTTACGGTCGACCAGAAGCATCAGATGAAGAAGTGTATGCCGCAACCAAACAGGCACACGCGCACGAGTTCATCGAAACCCTAACTGACCCGTTTGGCAACGTTGGTTACGATGCTCAAGTGGGTGAACGTGGCGTCAAGCTTTCTGGTGGTCAGCGTCAACGTGTCGCTATCTCACGTGTACTTCTGAAGAATGCTCCGCTGTTGGTTCTAGATGAAGCCACATCAGCACTCGATTCTGAGGTTGAAGCTGCGATACAAGAGAGCTTGATTGAACTAATGGAAGGCAAAACGGTTATAGCGATTGCACACCGTCTATCGACCATTGCCGCAATGGACCGTTTGATCGTACTCGACCAAGGTAATATCGTCGAAGAAGGCACGCACCAAGAGCTGATTACACAAAATGGTATCTACGCTCAATTGTGGAATCACCAGACCGGTGGCTTTATTGGTGATGATCTTGAACAGACAACGAGCGCTTAATTTATATTCCATTTTAAAAGTGCGGCGTAATTCACACCAAAATGTTAATTGGCGGTAAATTACACATGGCAGAATGTTATGTCGTAATCATATAATGACATTAACAGCAATGACGCTTCGCTTGCGCGTTCTGGAATAAGGCTAGACTTCGGGGGGAGGCTAGCCTTTTTTATGTCTGTTATTCTTCGCGTCTTTCTCGTCTGTTTTCATCGGTTCTATAAACTTCGTCGATCCTTTTGTTTTTTTCTTGGCATTTTTTTCTTAAAATGCGCGCAGTATTCTTTTTAGAGATCAACCATGAACAAAAGTGTCTTAACTAACGTTATTGCGTTAGCGCTGCTTGCTGGCGGCTATGTGACAGCAAACCAATACTTACTTTACGCAGGCTTATTCGCCTTTTCTGGTGCCATCACCAACTGGCTTGCGATTCACATGTTGTTCGAGAAAGTACCCGGCCTATACGGTTCTGGTGTTATTCCAGCACGCTTTGAAGAGTTCAAGGCAGCCATCAAGCAATTGATGATGGAACAGTTCTTTACTGAAAGTAACATCGACCGTTTTCTTAGTAGTGAGATGACAGGAAAGTCACTCAACCTAGAGCCTGTGATCAAGAAGATCGACTTTAACCCTGCATTCGAATCGCTGGTGCATGTTATCGAAAACTCACAGTTTGGTGGCATGTTGGCGATGGTTGGTGGTACAGAAGCACTGCAGCCAATGAAGGCGCCATTTGTTGAGAAGATGCAAGAGTCTGTGATTGAAATCAGCAAGAGCGATTCGGTAAAAAATGCTATCAAGGATGAACTTGAATCGCCTGCAATGATGGATGAAATTAAAGAGAACATTGAGGCGATCATCGATCAGCGCTTGAATGAACTGACTCCAAAACTGGTTAAAGAGATGGTTCAGACCATGATCAAGAAACACCTTGGTTGGTTGGTCGTTTGGGGTGGGGTATTCGGCGGTGTGATTGGTTTAATCTCTGCCGCAATTACGCTGTAAGGCGGAGAAGTTTATCCGATTGCTCTTTATCTGACGTTCAACAAAAATGGAAGCTTATTGGCTTCCATTTTTTATATCTAAATAACCTTGGTAAGGCGAAAGCAGGTCACTATTTTATGGTGGCCAACAACTCAGGGTTAACACCAAAGCCCTTCTTGTGTTCTTCAATCACCACTTCGCTGCGTGTCTGAATCACACCTGGCAGGGTACCCAATTTCGTTGCCATAAACGCTTGGTACGCCTTCATGTCTTTTACTCGAACCTTGATCATGGTGTCAAAATCCCCCGACAGCGAATAGCACTCTTCGACTTCAGGCATCGTTTCAACCGCTTGGGCAAATTTATCAAAAATTGAAAAACTGGTTTGATCGAGGCGAATATGGATAAACACTTGGACATCGAGCCCCAACTTTTCTGAACAAAGCTCAGCATGATAACCAGTGATGTAGCCCACTTTTTCCAATCGCTTCAACCTATCAGAGCAAGGTGAAGTTGTTAGGTTGACCTGTTTCGCTAGTTCAACAACGGGCAAACGGCCTTTCATATGCAGAATTCTTAGTATCTCTTTATCGATACGATCGAGTTGATGCTGAGACATAATATTCCTTAAACATTCTAGATTGCGCTCAGTATATTCCATACTAAGAGCAATCGAAGAAAACCTTGCTCACACATTTAGAAAACTAAATAGACCATTCCTATTCACGTTAAATATGAAACCGAACAGAGCGATAACAACCCTTATAAATCAAACTCCAGTTATTAACAAATTATTATAGAAATGACCCGATTAACAAATAAGTTGAGCCAGAAACGAAAGAAAGGATATAGGCCAAAGTGAATAATAGAATTCTCAAAGAGAAAGGATGACTCTATTATGAAAACGCAAGAACTCGCATATAAACCTTACGGAATCGGTTCATGGACACACGTAACGGTATCAAAAGATGTTGCCCAAGCACTCGCAAGTGAATACTCAAACTATGGCTGGGAAGTTAAGATTGATGGTAATGTCGTCGAGGCAGAACCTTCACTAAAAGCGGCATAAAAAACGAAAAAACCTCCATCAGGGAGGTTTTTAAATCTAAGTTAGTAAGCACTTACTACAATCTAAGCCAGACCAACTTGGGGAACTGCAGTTCCTGTTTCACAACGACAGTTACACGTTCGACAGAAGTGCTGAGTTTCCATGTCGTAGTACAGGTTTCCACTAAATAGCTTTGACGTCCATTGCATCATACGGCCAGAGGTTGTCTCAGGCTCAGATTCACAACGTTTCATTATAGACTTATGTAGTGTTGTTTTTTTACATCCTTTGCAATAGAGATCAGGCATACCTTTGTCCTATAGGTCTTTAGTGGTTACTGATAATTGACACATGATGTCCAATTCAGTGTAATAATTCACCGAGCTAATAACAAAAGTGAGCGCCAAGTTCAAAAAATAGCCATTTTATCGGTTATTTTTTGACATCAAGCGCTATGAAAAGCCTTTATCTTCTATTTATTTCCCTTCTATCATTTGGTTTCGATTTACATTGTAAACCTCATAACAGCCGTGCTTCTTCTGTATCCTACTGGTTTTTTATAAGACAAAGGTAGTGCCCACATAAAAAAATAGAGCCACCGAAGTGACTCTATTACTTTTATTTTTCAATTTCTTTTTACAATTGCTTTTTAGCTAATGTTCTTTTGCTAATTCACATCTGTTTTACAATGTAAATTAGTCTAGCTCAACTAGGTTCTTCTCGAACTCAGCGTGTTGCTTCTTAACTTCGTCTTCAGGCTCGCCAGTCATTAGGCTCACGATAACGATAGAAAGCGTCGATAGGATGATTCCCGGTACGATTTCGTAAACATCGAACCAACCGCCCGTGAACTGCTTCCAAAGTACAATCGTAACACCACCAACCACGATACCCGCTAGAGCGCCGTTACGGTTCATACGAGACCAGTATAGGCTTAATACGATTGCAGGACCGAATGCAGCACCAAAACCAGCCCATGCGTAAGATACAAGGCCAAGTACTGAGCTGTCTGGTGTCATCGCTAGAACAAGAGCAACAAGAGAGATTAGGATAACCGCGAAACGGCCTACACGAACAATCTCTTCTGACGTTGCGTCTTTCTTCAGAACTTGCTTGTACAAGTCTTCTGCCATTGCAGATGAAGAAACAAGAAGTTGTGAATCCGCAGTACTCATGATTGCCGCTAGAATGGCAGCAAGTAGGATGCCGGCGATGACTGGGTGGAACATCGCGTTCACAAGAAGCATGAAGATCTTCTCGCCATCATCTAGCTTAGGTGCGCCAGAGTTCGTCACATAGATTAGACCAACAAGACCCACAAGCATTGCACCAATCATAGACAGTGCAGTCCAGATAACGGCAATGCGGCGCGCTGTTGTTAGGTCTTTATTACTACGTGTTGCTTTGAAACGCGCAAGGATGTGTGGTTGGCCGAAGTAACCCAAACCCCATGCCGCTAGTGAGATGATCGCAATAGCAGACAGTGGCTCACCCTTCGCATCATTCCATAGCGTTAGAAGCTCTGGGTTGATGTTGTGTAGGTCGCTAGAAAGCTGACCTAGGCCACCGTTCATTGCCGCGATTGGTACAATCAATAGCGCTGCAGACATGAGTAGACCTTGAACCAAGTCAGTCCAAGATACCGCTAGGAAACCACCAAACAGAGTGTACGAAACTACACAGACTGTACCGATAATTACCGCAGTTGTGTAATCTAGGCCGAATACCGTTTCAAACAATTTACCACCCGCTACCAAGCCTGAACTTGTGTAGAAAAGGAAGAATAAAAGGATAAAGAAAGCAGAAATTGTTTGGATCAGCTTAGAATTATCATTGAAACGACGAGATAGGAACTCAGGCAGCGTCAGTGATTCAGTCGTAATGCTGTAAGTACGTAGACGTTTTGCACTGATTAACCAGTTTGCCCAAGTACCAACAAGTAGACCACCAGCAAGCCAAAATGCTTCAAAGCCAGCAGCGTAAGCGTAACCAGGCAGGCCAAGTAGCAACCAACCACTCATGTCTGATGCACCAGCAGAAAGTGCAGCAGGCCATGGGCCTAACGAACGACCACCTAGGAAGTAGTCAGTTGAGTTAGATGTACGTTTGTAAGCAATAACACCGATCGCTAGCATCATAATTAGATACGCAATGAACGTCGTCGTTATTGCAAAACTGTTTTCTATCATTTGATAGTCCTCATTTTGTAGAAAGCCTTCCATGCCCAATTCAATGCAAGGCACTCACCGTAAAGGCAAGCAAGTGCATTGAGTTAGGTATTGAGGCTCCAAAGCACTATGAGTTAAATCCAAAGATGGTGAAAACCAAAGTTGGAAAAACCAAAAGTGCTTAGAGCCAATTTTACTGAAGGTTAGTGAGCTTCGCTTCCAAGTTCGAGCAAGGTCGCGTTACCGCCCACGGCTGTTATATTTATAGTTCGCGTACGCTCGGTAATGAAGCGCAGCGATAGGTGTGGATCATTAGCAACATTCATTGTCGCCAGATCCGTTTCAGCTACTAAACCGACGATTGCACCGTCACGCTTAGCAAGCTGTAAATTGATAGCTTGTGCCGTTTGCGAGTTACCTACGTAACCCACGCTACGTACATCGCAAGACAACAACTGTTGAGCAGCGTCATACGAGGCAACTTGCACCAAGTTAGTTGGCAAGTTCGCCGACTTAGCTGCGTCTGCAACTAAGGTATTGAACTGCACATCATCACTGCACAATTGGACGCTGTTACCTGCCAATAGCGCGGCAGTAATCAAAGCCATTGCAGTTTGCAGCGCTGGCACTTTCACTTCGCAATCATCAACAATCACCAAAGCCACACCGCGACCTGCGGCATATAGCTCATTGGTTTCGCCCGTAGGACCTGCCATTAGGTGATGTTCAGAAAGCAGTGCAGACGCTTGCTCTAGATGATAAGTCGCCACCATCGCCAAAGGCGCAGATTGACTTTCGATCTCTGATTTAAGCGCAAGTACCTGAGCACTCTTGTAATCAAAATCGGTAAGATTCCATTGTTCCCACGCTAGCAAAGCATCAGAAAAACCTGTCACTTGATGAACCATGATAATGCTCCTTATGCCTTGTCTTGTGATTGAGAGAAATGAACATCAGTAAAGCGATATAGGTAGTGAGGACCACCCGCTTTAGGGCCAGTACCTGACAAGCCTTGACCACCAAATGGTTGAACACCAACAACGGCGCCCACTTGGTCACGGTTGATGTAGCAGTTACCCACACGAACGTGTTTTTCGATCCAACGGTAAGTTGTCTCGTTACGGCTGTGGATACCCATGGTTAAGCCAAAGCCCGTTTGGTTGATTTGGTCTACCACTTGCGCTAGCTCACTCGCTTTGAAGCGAACAATGTGTAGCACTGGGCCAAACTGTTCTTCTTTCAAGCAGTTGATGTCATCAATTTCAAAAGCACTTGGTGGAACAAAATCACCATGTTCACAATCACTACCTAGAGAAAGTTGAGCCACCTTCTTCTGGGTATTGGTCATGTTTTCTAAGTGCGCCATTAGCTTCTGTTTTGCGTTTTGGTCGATAACAGGGCCAACATCGGTTTTATGAAGGTGTGGAATGCCAACACTCAGCTCGTCCATTGCACCGTGAATCAATCCAACCACGCGGTCTGCAATGTCTTCTTGGATGTAAAGCACACGCAGTGCAGAACAACGTTGACCTGCTGAAGCGAATGCCGAACGAATAACATCACGAACTACCTGTTCAGGCAGTGCGGTACTGTCGACGATCATCGCATTCTGACCACCGGTTTCCGCGATAAACGGAACAGGCTTAGCGTTACGACTCGCCAATGACACGTTGATACGTTGTGCTGTTGGTGTTGAACCCGTAAAGGCAACGCCCGCAATCGCATCATGGCTGGTGAGTGCACTGCCGATCTCAGCGCCACGACCCGGTAGTAACTGAATCGTGCCAGCAGGGAAGCCCGCTTCATTCATCAATTCCACTGCGCGAGCTGCAATCAAGCTTGTTTGCTCAGCAGGCTTAGCCACAACCGTGTTACCTGCAACCAAAGCTGCTGTAATTTGGCCAAGGAAGATCGCCAATGGGAAGTTCCAAGGGCTGATACAAACGAATACACCACGACCTTGTCGCGAAGCGATTCGAGTTAGACCATCAAAGCCTTTTAGCTCAAAACCTTGTAGGTTGTTCGCTTGTTTTGCGTAGTAACGACAGAAGTCGACCGCTTCACGCACTTCATCAACGCTGTCGTGAATCGTCTTACCTGCTTCTTGATGACAAATTGCCACCAGCTCAGCAAGGTTGTCTTCCATCAGGTCAGCCAGCTTATCAAGTGCTGCCACTTTGGTTTCAACTGAAGTTGCGTTCCAATCTGCAAATGCTGCGTCTGCGCCAGTGATCGCTGCGGAAACATGATCAAGGTTAGCGAAAGCCACCTGACCCACATTAATACGACGATCATAAGGTGCAGTCACTTGCTCAACGTTCTGATCAGCCTTGATCATGCTTTCGGCAAGAGATTCACCGTTGATCACAGGACCAGCAGTCCATTGATTGTTTAAAAAGCCTTTTACTTGCTCTTCAAACTGGTGTGCTTCGCTTTCGATATCAATGTTCACACCGTATGAGTTTTTACGCTCAGGGAATACCGCTGGAGGCAGAGGAATCTTAGTGTTGTTCAATGTATCGAACGCCAGAAGCATATCGACTGGGTGTTGAGTCAGCTCTGTCACTGGGCAACGAGCGTCAACCAAACGGTGTACAAACGAGCTGTTTGCGCCGTTTTCTAGCAAGCGACGTACTAGGTATGGCAGTAGATCTTTGTGGCTGCCAACCGGTGCGTAAATACGTACTGACTGTTGGTAAGCTTCCATCGCATGGTTGTAAAGAGAATCACCCATCCCGTGTAAGCGTTGGAATTCAAAGTCTTTATGGTCGGTCATTACGGCAATAGCAGAAACCGTATGAGCATTGTGACTCGCAAACTGCGGGAAGATATTGCCACGAACGCTTGGGCTCAGTAGGTAACGCGCACACGCAAGGTAAGCCACATCCGTCGCTTCTTTACGCGTGTAAACTGGGTAATCAGTAAAGCCCGCTTGTTGCGACCATTTGATTTCACTATCCCAGTACGCACCTTTCACCAAGCGAAGCGGGATCAAATCACCCTGCTCTTTCGCTAGGCGGTTTAACCATACTAGAACCGGTAGTGCACGCTTTGAGTAAGCTTGAATAACCAGACCAAATTTACCCCACCCTTTTACAAGGTCAGTGCGGTACAGCTTTTCGAATAATTTAAGAGAAAGCTCTAGGCGATCCGCTTCTTCAGCATCGATCGTAATTGCAACGTCAAGCTCTACTGCGCGGCGCAATAGCTGCTCTAACGTGTCGCAAAGTTCCGTCAATACGCGGTCTTCGTTCGCCACTTCATAACGTGGGTGAAGCGCAGAAAGCTTGATAGAAACAGACGGTGCTGGGCTAGATTTTGAAGAGACGTATGTGTCTCGACCTACGGCTTCAATCGCCATTAGGTAATCTTTGAAGTATTTGTTTGCGTCAGCAGTGGTCAGTGCCGCTTCACCTAGCATGTCGTATGAGTAGGTAAAACCTTTATCACGCATAGACTTACCGTTCTTTTGCGCTTCAGCAATGCTGCGGCCAAGAACGAATTGGTGACCCATCACCTTCATTGCTTGGTGCATCGCTTTACGAATTACCGGCTCAGAAAGCTTGTTCACTAAACGGTTAACCGCTTGACCTGCACTCTGTTCTTTAGATGAAAGCCCAACTACCTTACCCGTTAGCATTAATCCCCAAGTGGATGCGTTCACAAACACTGAGTCAGAATTCTTTAGGTGAGATTTCCAATCCGCAACGCTGAGTTTGTCGCGAATCAATGCATCAGCCGTTGCTGAATCAGGAACACGCATCAAGGCTTCCGCTAGACACATCAGCAAGATGCCCTCTTGAGTATCTAAGCTGTATTCAAGCAACAGTGCATCGATCATCTGGATAGAAGTCTTATCCGCACGGATAGCTTCGATCAATGAGGTCGTTTTCTCTGAAATTTGCTGCTTCTCTGACTCAGAAGGGGTAGCTAGCGGCAGAAGTTGCTCTAGCCATTGGGTTTCATCCACCATATATAATGGTGAGATAAGCGACCATAGATCAGCAAGCGACTGCTCGTTGAATTCTGGCTTTAACACATCAGTAGCTGTAAACATGCGTTTTCCTTAATCTCACACCCGGAATTAGCCCGGGATCTCTACAATGGCTGCAGTGTATTTAGAGTATATAAGGATTACTTGTCAAAAACTCCGAGTTTTTTGCTAAAAACTCGCTTTATTAACAAAACAAACACAAGGTCACATATGAAACTTTAATATAATATGCCGTTTTGTTTCACTATTTAACAGAAGTTTGCTTTTTGTATTGAGATGGTGACATGCCTTGAAGGCGAGAAAAGGTGTGAGTAAAGGAGGATTGACCGGAAAAACCAGCAAGTTCTGCAACCTGTCCAAGGCTGAGGTTACCTTGTTCGATTAAACGACGAGATCGGTCGATACGCTTACCAAGAACGTACTGGTGAGGGGTAATGCCCATTTGATCTTTGAATAGCATGTGGAACTGGCTTTCACCCAGAAACACACTGCCTGCAAGCTGCGCGACGGAGATCTTATTTGCTAAATGCTGTTCTATGTAGCGATCCAACGCTTCAAGATCAAAGCGTGAATCTTTGATTGAGGTTTCAAATGCCGAGATGTGTCTTTGCATCAGCGCGATCACCGTATCATTACAGGCTCGGCTTAGTAGCAGATCATTAGGACTGGCCTGCATTTCTTGCACCAACATATGGATAAGCTTTTGAATTTGCACGTCTAATTGGAAGTAGACGTTCGATGATTCTAACTGATTGATCTTCTCTAGCATCAGAGGGTCATCATCCGTTGGCACTGGCATATTGAGTACTAGGATGTCCGACTGGCCAACCACACCACCGAAAGCATGATCAGAGCTCGCCGTTACCACACAACCTTGACCTGGGCCGACAAGATTGCCTTTACCGCTCACTTCAAATTCAGCCTGACCTTTTAAACCAATCACCACCTGCGAATAATGATGATCGTGACAGTCCATATGCGAAGGCAAAGTTATGATTTCCGCTGGTCGGGGGCGTGTAAGCCCTAGCGGAGACAAGTCTAGGTTTGGAAAGGGTAAAGGTTTTGGCATGACAGCAAAGTACTTAGGTCGACATGATAAGAATAATACTCTGAAATCTGCAGAAGATGAATTTGTAAATGATCATGAGAGTTGTTTTCTCTTCTTCAAAGAAAGATCATTATTGATAACCACGTGATCATGTCTCCGGAAGTATGATCAAGTGAGCCCAAACTACGGGCTTTGTAAAGTCAACCTTCCAATATTTAGGCCACTCTTCCTTGTTCCAAGAGCAAATAAATCTGAACACCAAAAGTCAAAGCAAGTCACAAATGGAAACCAAACGACTACACCATAACGACAATATTTTCTTATATAGCTCAATTATTTCGGTGTAAATATGTAAAAAGTGTATCCGAAGTACCGAAACTTAGCTTTTGAGTAGATTGGAGGGCAATAAAACGGTATAAAGACGGGTACTGTGTTAATTGCTAATAACTAGTGACTGACAACTAGGAAGTAGACACTTTATTAACGAGCCAATTTTAAATATACAAGTTGCAGGGACCTATGACTAACTTTCGAATTTCAGCGCTTTTACTTGCGCTATCCCCACTTTGGGTATCTGCATCGTTATCAGCTGAAGAACTGAATCAAGTCGATCCCGTTTCAGCTATCGATGCAAAGCTAACAGAGAAAAACTCAGATATTGAGCGTATTTCAGCGACCAAAGTATCGGCAACTGAGACCTTAAAACAACTTCAAAACCAGAACAGTAAGTTGTTACGTGAAGGTGAAGAGTTAAAGGCAAAACGTAACCGAGCTAAATCTGTACTCGACAAACAGTACAGTCGCTTACTTGACGATCCAGAAACGGATCTGGTTTCTTTTCAGAAAGGATACCAAGATGCTTGGGCTGCGGTTAAAGAGAATCAATCGTCTCAGCTAGATAATCAGCAAGCGATGAATGAGAACGAAATTTACCTTTCTCAAATTAAGCAAAAGCAAGCTCGTTTGAATAATGAGCTGGCTAACTTGAAAGAATCAAAAGTTGAAGCTCGCGTTAAACGTATTGCAACAGAACTTCGTGAAAGTGCCGTTCTTGAAACGAGCTACACCACCACATGTTCATCAACAATGACACTGGGTGAGTGTATTGCTCAAGGTAAACACCTGACGAAGCAGAAAGCAGTACAAAACTTCAAGAGCAAATTACTTGAACAGCTCACAGAAAGCACGCTAGCGAAGCAAAACTTACAAGGTGTTCAATTGAACATTCATGTTCAAGACAGCCAAGCAATCAAGAGCGGTTTCTCTGGAAACAACTCTTACTTTGTGCAGATGCAAGCTCAACTTCAAGCAAAACCGGAAGCGATTGCAGCATGTAACTTATTGAACGTTTCAACTCGCTACTGTTTAACGGACAGCGACGTTAAGGTTACAAAGAAGAGCGACAAGCAGTGGGCAAACGTGATGGTACGTTCTGATCAGTACAATGACTCAGTAACTATCAACGGCATTAAATACGGCAGCACACCCCTAGAGGTTTCGCTACCGAGCGGTCGTCACCAAGTAACCATTTCAAAAGAAGGTTACGAGTCATACAACCGCACAGTGACTATCAACGGCAGCGATACTATTTGGGTGAAACTCCTTCCTAGTAAAGAAAATGAAATCTAAATATATAAAGCTAAGCCTGATATAAATAGCCGTGCCTATTTCACAAAGCTGAATGAATACTCGCCATCTTGTTGTAGTTATAGAAAGTAGCTTCAAACGAAATGGCGTTTTCGTTAGAATATTCAATTAACCTAAATTACGACTGAAGTAGCCCAACATGCGCCAAGGTTTTCCTACTCTATTATTTGCACTTGCTCCATGCTTAATGACGCCTGCTGTTTTCGCTGAAGCGACATCTCCAGCAATCACGTCATCAGTCATCGACATTGAAAGCTCTCTTTTCGAAGAACATGCCAGTTTAACGGCTATCGAGAAGAAGATGGCGGACAAACAAAATCAAGTCGGCAACCAAGCAGAGCAAATGGCACGTCAAGCCAAGTTATTAGCTCAATCAGAGCAAAAACTCGCAACGGCGAAAACTAGCCTAGAGCAAGATTACACTCGCATGATTGATGAGCCAGATTTCGATATCTCACCAGCTCAAAACCGCTTTCAAGATGCCTGGAAATCGGTAAAAGAGCACAAGCTTACGATTTCGGATTCAGAGCAAAAGCTTCAAAGCTTAGTGATGGAACTAGAGGCCATCAAAGCCGAAAAATCGGCTGTAGAAATGTCTATCGCCCATTTGAATCAAGACAAACTAAGAGCAAGAGCTGAGAGATTAAGAAGCGAGGTCACTCAAACACAAGAACATACTGTTAGCTTTACCAACCGCTGTAGCAGCGACATGACGTTAGCTCAATGTTCAGACCAAACGGTGGCTTTGACACTTCAAAAAGCAGTAAAACAATTTCAAAATAGCCTTGTATCCAACGCGACAGAATCAAAAATAGTAAAAGAACACCTAGCGTCTGCATCTTTGAATATTCACGTTCTACAACACAGCGTGAAATCATCTGGCTTCTCCGAAGATAACCGTTACCGAGCAGTGGTTGCTGCGAATTTAGAAACTCGTCCAGATAAGAACACTCCTTGCCGCTTACTTGGCATTCAATCCTCAAACTGTTTCGATCAGAGCGATCTGCAAGCCGATGATCAGCAGAAAGAAGTTGCTTGGGTTAACTTGGTGGTTCGCTCAAATCAATATAATGACAAGGTTTCTATCAATGGTGTGAACTATGGCAGCACACCGGTGGAAGTGATGCTACCGACAGGGCAGCACATGGTTACGATTGAGAAAGAAGGTTACCTTTCTTTCCACCAAGAGCTGAAAATAGCCCGAGATCACAACCTAAGAGCGGTATTACAAGCGAAGCAGAACTCACTGAATGTGGGGACTAAGTTTGCTGACCCAATGGGCAATGGTGCTCAAAGTCCAGAAATGATTGTGGTTGGATCTGGGACTTACCTACTCGGTGAAAATAACGCTGAGCAAGTCACGATCAAACAGCCATTTGCATTAGCGGCAACCCCAACTCGTGTTCAAGACTTTAAAGCATTTGTGAAAAATACGGGTTACCAGACCGACGCAGAGCTGATGAACACTTGTGATACCTTCGTGAATGCAGAAATCACGACTGTGTCAGACAATGACTGGAAAGCTCCTGGTTTCAAGCAAGTCGATCACTCTCCCGTTGTATGCGTCAGCCAAAGCGATGCGAAAGCGTACACACGTTGGTTATCTAAAAAAACAGGCTTTACTTACCGTCTACCAACACAACAAGAGTGGGAAGCGGCGGCAAGAGCGGGTCAAGATACCAGCTTCTGGTGGGGCAACAAATTCCGTTCAGGTAGAGCTAATACTGGTTGGTCTGGTACACAGTGGTCAAACGTCAGTACTTCTCCTGTTAAATCATTCTTGCCAACGCCAACGGGTTTCTACGACATGGTAGGTAACGTTTGGGAATGGACTGCAACCCAAAAAGGCATCGCTAAGGGGGGCGCGTGGAGCTTCTCTCCTGAAGAGGCAAAAGTGTTTGCTGAACTGTACGTTTCGCCTTCTACTGCCGCTAACTACTTAGGATTCCGAGTATTACGAGAGCTATAAGCTCTTGGTATTACTCAAAGCCCTCAAATATTTACCTTAGATTCTCCTAGTATCCGGTTGAGTCAGTGTTTATAGGGGAATTCCCTCCTTATATTCGATCTCACCTAGGAGTAAATTCGTCGATAGAGTAGTAAGTCACTCTGGGTATCTATCTGATACCTCAGCTTAATTTACATGACCCTCGTAAATTAAGCTGGAAATCTTCTACGTGTCGACAAGGTATATCTTGTCTTTGGCCAGCCCTTCTTCAGGCTGGCTTTTTTTTGCTTTTTTCTCATCCTTTTTGTTTAGCTATTGATCAATAAAGGCACACTTAAACAACATGCCGTTCAATCATTAATCACACTCCATTTTTGATGCATAACTCGACTTCTAATTGTCATTGCAGCTCTATAAGAAACTGATATCATTGCAATACTCCCTCTTACGAGATAAAACCTTGCCGGATCCCCTCAACTCCATACATCGTTCTTTATTTGAACAACTTCCAGGTTGCTGGGGGTGCAAAGATACTGACTCTGTCTTCGTGTATGCCAACCTTGCTTACAACCAATTAATTGGCTTAAAACCCAACGAAACTTGTACGGGCTTAACCGATTTCGATATGCCTAGTCAAACAACCGAATGCGCGCAGGATTTCAGGGCTCAAGACAAACATGTAATGGATACACGCAGTACTCTTAAAATCCTCGATATTCACCCTTATCCAGACGGACGCTGGCACGCCCATATTTTTACTAAAACCCCTTGGCTTGATGGGAATGGCGAAGTTCAAGGCACCATTTTTTATGGCCAAGAACTCACCGACACCGCCATCTTAGAAGTAGGCCATTGGGTGTGTCAGGCAACTTGCGAAAAAGACAATCAAGTGTCCATTGCAGGATCAAAGCCACGCATATCAAAGCTCAAAAAGCGACTGACTTCGCGAGAATCAGAAGTGCTGTTCTTGCTGCTATTCGGCAAGAAACCACAGTACATCGCGTCTACGTTGAACATTTCAATCAAAACGGTCGAAGGGCATGTCGCCAGGTTGAAACAGAAATTTGATGCGCGCAGTAAAAGCCAGTTGATTGAGTATGCGTTGGACTCGGGGCTAGGCTCTATGATCCCAGAAACCCTGCTTAAAAAGCAGATCTCCGTTGTTCTGCACAGTGACTAGATATTGGTTTGATGAGATGCAGACAAAAAAATACCGTTGATAAGTCTAATCAACGGTATTTTTGGATCAGTTAAGCAGTTAAGCAAATTAAGGCGCTAGGCGGTCGATATCCCAACGGCTATCTTGGCGTGAGAACAAGAAGCGATCATGCAAGCGGTGCTCTCCACCTTGCCAAAACTCAATGCTATCCACACGCACACGGAAGCCACCCCAGAAAGAAGGCACAGGAATCTCTCCTTTCGCGAACTTCTGTTTAAGCTCTAGATATTTACCTTCTAAAATCCCACGAGCAGAGATACGGCTACTTTGCTTACTTGCAATTGCGGCCAATTGGCTCTCTTTTGGTCGTGACGAGAAGTACTTCATATTTTCCATTGCTGTCAGTTTTTCAGCCGTGCCCGTAATATGAACTTGTCGCTCAAGAGGGTGCCAAGGGAAATGCAAACTGATTTTGCTATTGTGCTCTAGCTGGTGCGCTTTACGGCTACCTAAGTTGGTGTAAAAAACGAAGCCGTCTTTATCAACATTCTTTAGCAGAACAATTCGCTGGAATGGCTGACCATTTTCATCAACCGTAGCAACTGTCATGGCAGTAGGGTCCGTCAACTTAGCTTCAATAGCTTGCTCTAGCCATAGATTGAATTGCTCAATCGGGTCTGCGGCTAAGTCTTTACGTCTCAATCCACCCTTAGCATATTCGCGACGAATATCGGTCAGTTCCATTTGGTTGCTCCTTTCAATTTTTTTTGATTTTGCGCTGTAATCCTTTGAAACACAAGTCTAAGCCATGGTTTTGTCTCACAGAAGGTGCTCTGTGTTAACAAGATCTCGGTACTCTATCCATCATATTGATAATCTTTATACAAACCGATGACATGCTGAGATCCTAGTGACTAAGATACTGCTTAACATAATGACTCCCTTCGTTTTATTCTCATTGTTATTGGGGGCTATTGGGCTGAGCGCAACTCATTTTTTGGCAGTACAATTTCAAGAAAAAGTGGTCACTCAAAAGCTCAACGAAGCGGCCAATAAAGCGAACCTACAAATCGACTCTGAACTGGATAAATTCAAACAGATCCCTGATTTGCTCAGCCATGACCCGCGTCTGCTCTCTTATTTTGACTCATCACCACAAACAGACAAGATTTCCGCTGCGCAGCTCAATCAATTGCTATTTGAATGGTCTAATCAAAGCCAAGCTGACACCATCTATATTCATGACCCGAGCGGTACTGTGGGCGCTTCCAGTAATTACCAGAAGCTCGGTACTTTCGTGGGTGAGAACTTCTCGTTTCGTCCTTATTTTGCGTCCGCGATTGAAGGTAACAGCACACACTATGTCGCACTGGGGGCTCGCTCCAACGTACGCGGTTACTTTTTGTCTTCGCCCCTGTATATAGAGAATGACATTGTTGGGGTTATCACCGTTAAAGTGAGTCTAGAGAACCTTGAAAACATCCTAACCAGCGATGATTTTGAGATTGTGGTACTCGACTCTAACCAAGTGGTTTTTCTCTCGAGCCAAACTCAGTGGCTTTATCACTCGTTGTTGCCGTTAAGCCAGAAGCAACAAACCGATATCGCCCTGCAACGCCAATACGGTCAAAGCGAAATTTCGATCATAGAAGCTTTTCGCTCTTCCAACTATCAACCACAAGTTAACGACGCTAATCAGCCCAACAACATTCAACCAAATCGAGTACAAAAAGAACTTACGGCAAACCGATTGTTTAAACTTGGGCCGTTCAATCTTTACCCCGCCACCTTCAGTAACAATCAGTACCAAGTTGTCGCATTAAAAAAGGCCAAAGCAGAGCTTATTAAAGTGCTGCAGATCGATGTCATCTTCGTGGTGATTTACAGCTTGGTGATGCTCATCGCGTGGTCGTGGCGACAGACTTACGTCGCGAAAGTGGCGCTAACCCGGCTCAACCAAAACCTAGAACAAACCGTTGATAAACGTACTCACTATTTGAAGAAATCCAATCAACAACTTCAGCAAACCATTTTTCAATACCAAGCATCGCAGTTAAAGCTGAAGCAGACAGAACAAGAGCTGACCCAAACAGCAAAATTAGCGGTACTCGGAGAGCTGTCAGCCAGCATTAACCACGAAATCAACCAACCGCTTGCAGCGCTTCGAACTTATAGCGAGAACAGCTTAAAGCTGCTTGAAATGGAACGGACAGATTTAGTGAAGAGCAATCTTGAGAAAATGATTGGCCTCAACAACACCATTACCGACATCATAGCGCGACTC
Source organism: Vibrio sp. 10N.247.310.24 (assembly GCF_041467175.1). Classification (NCBI taxonomy): domain Bacteria; kingdom Pseudomonadati; phylum Pseudomonadota; class Gammaproteobacteria; order Vibrionales; family Vibrionaceae; genus Vibrio; species Vibrio sp. 10N.247.310.24. Next base: position 31,404 of record NZ_JBFSUD010000028.1, on the reverse strand, counting down.
AAAGTCTTTACTCGCAAGGTCACTAAACAAGAACATCATGTCGCGAACCTGCACCAAGCGGTCAACAACGCCACCAGTATTCTCAGTGCGCTGATGATCAAGCAAGGCATTACACTAAGACTAAGCACGGTGCCAAATCACATTAATATTGCCATTCATCCAACCGAACTCGAGCAAGTACTGGTGAATCTGGTTCACAACGCGACCCAAGCGCTTCAACAACACGTTCTTGAACAGAAAATCTTGCAGGAGCAACAAAACTTGGAAAACGTTGACCAACCGGCCAGCCCACAGATAGGCATCGAATGGCAATTGCATCATAATTCTTGTCAGTTGATCATTTGGGACAACGGAATTGGCATGCCGGACGATAAGCTAGAACAGCTTTTCAACCCGTTTTTTACCACTAAACCGGAAGGCCTAGGGCTAGGGCTTTCAATATCGAAACGGATTATTGAAGCTTATCACGGCACGATCAGCGCCAACCGATTAGAGCCTTCAGGCATGGTATTCTCGCTAAACATCCCGTTATATAACGATAAGGGCTAACGTGCCGTTGTTATCGTTGATTAGAAAATGAATTTTACATACTGCTAATTTCACACATAGCTAACCTCACATACTGTTAAGGATTCGACTTTTGCACCCTCTGCCTAAACTCTATTTTGTCGATGATGAACCCGCCATTCGAGACTCCGTAGAGCAAGCCATGCTCATTGAAGGCATCGATATTGCCTGCTTCCCCAATGCCATTGAGGCACTAAAGAGAATAGATGTGACGCAAGCTGGGATTGTCATTACCGATATTCACATGCCAGTGATGGATGGCATTCAATTGACACAAAAGCTGCTGAATCAAAACCCTCATTTTCAGATCATCGTACTAACAGGCCATGGGGACGTGCAAACAGCCGTCTCCGCAATGAAAGCTGGCGCTTATGATTTTTTAGAAAAACCATTTGTGGTCGATGCCCTGCTGACCGCAGTAAAAAAAGCATCAGATAAGCTGGCACTGGTTGAAGAGAATAATCTATTACGTAAAGAGTTGGCGGTACAGAATCAGGTAGGTCCAAAGTTGATTGGTCAATCGCCATCAATGCAGGCATTACGCCGAGAACTGATCTCTCTAGATACCAAAACTAACCCACTTCTACTGTTCGTCGGTGATTTAGGAACGGGCAAAAGGGTTACGGCGCAGTACACGCACGATCTTCACAGCCATCAAGCTGCAGAGCTTTGCCCTGTTGCTGCGTTTAATTTGCCACGCAGTGACGAAGCGACATTCCATCAGTTTGTTTTGCAACTGTTCTTGAAACATCAGGGAGGGACACTTTATATCCATGAAACAGAAGCATTAACTCAAGACCAATGGCAGTGGCTAGCAAACCTAAAACCCACTCTACTTCGTGAAAACTCATGCAAGACCAGTGCAACTTGTATCATTTTAGCAACCACAATACTTCCTACTACAATGGTAAGTGAGTTCCGTCGATTTGATTTGCTACCGCTAGCGCAACGAACAGAAGATATTGGTTCTTTGTTTAAACATTTTGCTCGTGGTGCGGCAAGTCGATATCAGTTACCCCCACCGGTGATTACAGAAAAAGAGGTTCAACGATTGATCGCCACTCACTGGAGTGAAAATATTCGACAGCTTCGCCAACATGCAGAACTCAGAGTGTTGACTAAACCCAAGCTGGCATCGCTTGAATCAGAGCCTAATCATAATCAAGATCAAAGCGATAAGAGCCACATCGTTCTAAAGACTGAAGAGCAACAACTGTCATTAAGCCAACGAACCGATAGCTTTGAGCAAATCATCTTGATAGAGGCACTACATCGTCATCAAGGGCGCTTAAAAGAGGTACAGCAAGAGCTACAAGTATCGCGAAAAACGCTTTATGACAAGCTGAGAAAACACCAACTTGATAAAACAGATTTCAAAAAACAATAAGAGTTAAAAAATATATAAATTCAAAGATTTAAAGGAGCAAAGCCTTAACATTTATCAAAAGTAAGAATACACTCACAAAGCTTGCACTTTTATTTAGCGAACAAGGACTGTTATGAGTCAGAAAAATTTCAGCAAATTGAACGAGACCGAACTTGAGTATGTCGATGACAAAACAGCGGCACTGCTCCTCAATACGCCCACCAGTGCGCGTATTATGTTGTGGGTTATCGTTCTGTTTTTTGTCGCTGCTATTGGTTGGTCTGCTTGGGCTGAAATCGACAAAGTGACTGTTGGCCAAGGCAAGGTGATCCCTTCCTCTCAGATTCAGGTGGTGCAAAACCTTGAAGGTGGTTTGGTTAAAGAAATTTTAGTCAAAGAAGGGCAACGAGTTCAAAAAGGGCAACAATTACTATTAATAGATGACACTCGATTCCGCTCTGACTTTCGTGAACGTGAGCAACAAGTTGCGAACTTAACGGCTAATGTACTCATGCTGTCCGCCTCACTGACCAGTGTGGTTATCAATGAAGAATTCTCAGTAAAAGAGTGGAAAAAAAGTGTCTTACTCGATTATGGTAAACTCGCCTTCCCACCACTATTCTACGACCTTCACCCCAAATTGGTTAATCGCCAAAAAGCAGAATATCGTCAAGATCTGAATAATCTGAAGAACCAACTTTCCGTTTTTGATCAACAGGTTGGACAGAAACAACAAGACCTAGTTGAAATAAAAGCGCGTGTTCAGAATTTAAGACAGAGTTACAAGTTTGCCCGCCAAGAGCTGGATATTACCAAGCCTCTTGCTGATGAAGGGGTGGTGCCAAAAATTGAACTGCTCAAGCTGCAAAGACAAGTTAACGACACTCGCCGAGAAATGACCTCTAGCGAACTCAAAATCCCTCTTCTACGTTCAGCAATCAAAGAAGCGATGCTCAGTCGTATCGATGCTGCATTGAACTTCCGATCAGAACAACAAGAGAAGCTAAACCAAGCACAAGATAAGCTCTCTGCAATGACGGAATCAGCGGTTGGCCTTGAAGACAGAGTTAATCGAACTGTAGTAGTTTCTCCAGTAACAGGAACCGTCAAAACGCTTGGTATTAATACCGTAGGCGGTGTTATCCAGCCGGGTATGGACATTGTTGAGATTGTACCAACTGAAGATTCCCTATTAGTTGAGGCGAAAATTGCTCCACAAGATATCGCATTCCTCCGTCCAGAATTGAGCGCTGTGGTTAAATTCAGTGCCTATGACTTTACTAAATACGGTGGTTTAGTGGGTGTGTTAGAACACATCAGTGCTGACACCACTCAAGATGAAGAAGGCAATAGTTTTTACATCGTGCGTGTTCGTACCGAGAAGTACAGCTTTGGGGCTAATGAAGAGCTGCCTATCATTCCTGGTATGACCGCTTCTGTCGATATCATCACCGGAAAAAGAACCGTGCTTGAATATATGTTGAAGCCAATTTTGAGTGCTCAAAACAACGCACTAAAAGAGTAAGGACGGTTAATGCTTGATAACGTCTTCCTACGTGCAGTGAAAAAACAAGAGCAGCAGCAATGAAGTCTCGGTTTTCGTTATTGCTACTGTTCCTTACCTCTTTTACTTCCGGGGCACTGAACAAGAGTGACCAAAGGTGGATCGACGCAGTCTCTGTAACCTACGGAGAAAGAGCAGGGAAGCGAGTGTCGACATGGCGCTCAAATATGACGTCGTACGCAGGGTTAAGTGAAAAAGAGAAACTCGATTCGGTAAATCGGTTCTTCAACCAAATGTACTTTGTCGATGACAGTATACTTTGGGGAAAGAATGACTACTGGGCGACACCGCTGGAGTTTTTGGGCAGTAACGCGGGTGACTGTGAAGATTTCACTATCGCAAAATACTTCTCTTTACTTGAACTCGGCGTCCCAGATAAGAAATTACGATTAGTGTATGTAAAAGCACTTGAGTTAAACCAATTCCATATGGTGTTGGCTTATTACTCTACACCCAGTGCAGAACCACTAATTTTAGACAACTTAAACCCTGAAATAAAACGCGGCTCCAAGCGCAGAGATCTACGACCGATATACAGCTTCAATGGTAAAAACCTATGGTTAATCAAGTCGGCGGCAGGCAGCGGCAAGTTATCAGGAAAATCTTCAAGATTGAGCTTATGGAACGACTTACGTTCGCGTGAGCGCTCTCTAAAATTAAACAAACCCATTATCAATTACGATGAGTAGGTACAATGACTTTATATAAACAGCTTGTGGTCGGAATGGTTGCGGTTTTCATATTACTGATGACCTCAGTTTTTATGATCGAATTCAATACCACCCGTGACTACTTAGAAGAGCAGCAACGCTCTGAAGTAAATAATACCATTAATACTGTTGGACTGGCGCTCGCCCCTTACCTCGAAGAAAAGGATCAAGTGGCTGTAGAGTCTGTTATCAACGCACTGTTTGATGGTAGTTCTTACTCTGTCGTACGATTGATTTTTTTAGACACAGGAGATGATATTCTTCGTTCATACCCTGTGAAACCAAGTGGTGTCCCACAATGGTTTACCAACCTGAATTTGTTTAAACCGATTCATGATCGCCGCGTGATTACCAGTGGTTGGATGCAACTTGCTGAAGTTGAGATAGTGAGCCACCCAGGCCCAGCCTATACTCAGCTTTGGGAGGCATTTACACGGCTAGTGACCTTCTTTGGAGCGATTTTCTTACTGGGTTTGATCTCGATTTCATGGATACTCCAACGAGCGCTACGTCCGCTGTCATTAATCATAAAAAAAATGGATCAAATCGCCAAAAATCAGTTCGGTGAGCCTCTGGTTCGCCCTAAAACAAAAGACCTCATCTTAGTCGTCGACGGTATTAACCACATGTCGACTCAAGTTGAACTTGCATTTAAGAGCCAAGCACAAGAAGCGCAACGACTTCGTGAACGCGCGTATATCGATCCTGTATCTCAGTTAGGTAACCGTGCTTACTACATGTCTCAACTAACTCAGTGGTTAGAAGAGTCGAGTTTAGGTGGTCTGGCGGTGCTAAAAGCCGAATTTATTAGTGAAGAATATGATGACAAAGGCTATCAAGAAGGCGATGCCTTAGTTCACCAATTAGCTGAACAGCTACAGGCTTCTATTTCATCTCCAGATATTACTATCGCTCGTATTTCTAGTGATGAGTTTGGCTTCATTATGCCGAACATTGATGAAAATGAACTGAAACTCGTCGCGAGCAGCATCGTAAACTGCATTCAAAATCTAGGTTCAGATCCAACAGGTATGGCGAATCCACACATAGCTCTCGGTGTGACGTACAGTAAGAAACGTAAAACCAGTACTGAAATCATGTCTTTGGTCGATAACGCACTGTCTAGCGCGAAAGCGAACCGTGAGCTCGCTTACGGTTACGTAACTGCTGACGACCATGGCGCTGTAATGGGTAAACAGCAATGGCGCATGTTGGTCGAAGAAGCAATCATCAATGACCTAGTAACTTTCCGCTTCCAAGCTGCAAATAATAGTTTTGGCAAAACCTATCACCAAGAAGTGTTCTCTGCGATTGAGAAAGAGGGGGTTCGTTACGGTGCCAACCAATACTTATACGCATTAGAACAGCTTGAAATGAGCCACATCCTCGATCAATACGTTATCGAGAAGATGATTGATAAACTGAATGCAAAAGAGCTTACGAGCCCCGTTGCTATCAATATCTCGCCAAGCAGTATTTCTCAGCCAAGCTTCATCCGTTGGATCGGAAAGTCTCTTGAGAAAAATGCGTCAATCGCTCATCTGTTGCATTTTGAAATTCCAGAAAACTGTTTCGTCAATGTTCCTCACTACACAGCACTATTGTGTAACACCATTCGCAACGCTGATGCGGTGTTTGGTGTCGATAACTATGGACGCAACTTCCAATCACTCGATTACATCAACGAGTACCGCCCTAGCTATGTGAAGCTGGATTACCTATTTACTCATAACCTTGATGACGAAAAACAGAAATTTACGTTAACGTCTATCTCAAGAACGGCTCATAACCTTGGTGTGACGACTATTGCGTCACGAATTGAAACTCAGACTCAGTTAGATATTTTGTCTGATAACTACGTAGAAGTGTTCCAAGGCTTCATTGTTGATAAATAGTTGTAAGGTTATATCGCATGCAAGATCCACTATTAAACTCACTGATCTACGTTAGTCGGTATTACGGGTTAGCCAACTCGCCCGAAGCGTTGATCAATGGGCTACCACTCTCTGATGGAAAGCTAACTCCTTTCCTATTCCCTCGCTCTGCCGAGCGTGCGGGGTTAGTGGCCAAAGAAAACCGTTCCGATCTAGAAAACATCCCTCACTTAATTCTGCCAGCCGTATTGTTACTCAAGCAAGGTGAGGCTTGCGTTCTTAATAGTATCGATATTGAGAAGCAAGAAGCCGAAATCATCACAACGGAAAGTGGGATGATGCCAATCGTCATCCCTATCGAAGAATTGAAAGAGCAATTCATCGGCCGTTACTTCTTAGTAAAGAAACAATTCCGTTATGATGAACGCTCACCAGAAATTTTAAAAACGCGCGAAGGTCACTGGTTTTGGAGCACGATTTGGCAATCTAAAAAAATCTATCGTGATGTGCTGATCGCATCAATTCTAATCAACCTTTTCGCTATTGCAGCTCCAATGTTTACTCGTTTGGTGTACGACAAAGTGGTACCAAACCTTGCGTTTGAGACGCTATGGGTACTCGCGAGTGGTATTTTTGTCGTCTTCCTCTTTGACTTACTTTTAAAGTTAATGCGAAGCTACTTTATTGACGTTGCGGGTAAGAAATCCGATATCCTGATTTCATCTAAGTTGTTCAGTAAGGTGCTCGGGATTCGTATGGAAGCGAAGCCTGCTTCTGTCGGTGCTTTTGCTAAAAACCTGCAAGAATTCGAGTCAATCCGTGAGTTCTTTACTTCGGCAACAATAGGCTCATTAATCGATTTGCCATTCGCTCTTATGTTCTTGGCGTTAATTTGGTTAATGGCTGGCAACCTTGTGTTTGTTCCTGTCGTTGGCGTGGTGATACTGATCATCTATGCGTTGTTAATACAAGGCCCGCTGCGTCGTACCATTGAAGAAGGCTCTCGCCTTGCTTCTCAGAAGTACGCAAACTTAATTGAGAGTTTAGCGGGGCTAGAAACCGTTAAGCTATTCAGCGCTCAAAGCCAGTTCCAATTCCGCTGGGAAGAAGCTGTTGCGCACATGGCGAACTGGAATATCAAGAGTCGTCGTATTACCGATAGCATCCAAAATACTGCTGGCTTTGTTCAACAAAGTACCAATGTGGGAATGATTATTTTTGGTGTGTACCTAATGGCAGAAGGCACTCTTACAATGGGTGGCTTGATTGCCGCTACTATGTTGAGTGGTAGAGCAATTGGTCCTCTTGTCCAGTTATCATTGCTTTCTACGCGTTATAACCAAGCGAAGTCATCAATGACCTTGATTGAACAAGTCATGTCGATGCCCAGTGAACAAGAGGAAGGTAAGCGATACATCCACCGTCCGATTATTCAAGGGCATATCGCGCTTGATAAAGTAACATTCCATTACCCTGATTCGCCAATCGCGTCTATAAGAGACCTGACTCTTAATATTAGTCCAGGTGAAAAGGTCGCGATTATTGGGCGAATTGGTTCAGGTAAAAGCACACTTGAACGCCTGATTATGGGCCTGTATAAGCCCACAGAAGGTCATGTACGCATTGATGACACCGATATGGAACAACTTCACCATGTCGACGTACGACGAAATATAGGCTGTGTGCCGCAGGACAGTAACCTATTCTATGGCACGGTAAGAGACAACATTACCTTGGGACGCCCGTTGGTTGACGATCGTGATGTCATGGATGCTGCCAACCGTGCAGGTGTAACCGCTTTTACTCAGCAAGATCCGGCAGGCTTAGAACGCCAAGTAGGTGAAGGTGGTGGTTTACTCTCAGGAGGTCAACGTCAGTCGATAGCCATAGCTAGAGCCTTCCTAGGGCGCCCTCCTGTATTATTGATGGACGAACCTACCAGCGCTATGGATAACCGTTCAGAGATGCACATTAAGCATCAGCTGAGCCAGCTGTTACCTAGTGAGACTTTGATTCTTATCACCCACAAAACGTCGATGTTGGATATCGTAGATAGAGTGATTGTGATGGAGAAAGGCAGCATTATTGCCGACGGACCAAAATCACAAGTTCTGTCAGACTTAAAGCAAGGAAAGGTAAAAGCGGCAAGTTAAAGCGCTCATGTGACTTAAAGAATCAAACTAAATCAATATCAGCAAAAACAAAGGGGGAGCATCAGCTCCCCCTTTCTTATTTGTTCTAATGAGTGAAAACGGCTCGAACCGCTCTATTCTGTCTTGGGCAATTTCAGAGTCGCTCAATTACAATGAGATATCTTCTTTCTCCATTTTGAAAGAACATTGAATTTCATATTGATTGAACGAGAAAACACTGCCGCCGTGCGTTCTCTTAGTCGTCACCATCTCATCACCAAACAAAACAGATACACGGGTGTACACTTTCTCGTGCGCCTCTACTGTGCACTCGGCAAGGTTTGTCTCAAATTCAGCTTCGAGTGTATCCAACTGCAATTTAGTCTTCTCTATCGCTTGATTGTTTTTTTCCCGTTGCTGCTCAATCTCCAACGCTTGCTCTTCGCTTCTTTCCGCTTTTGGTCGCTTCTTAAATTCGAGTTCTTGACGGATGACGTCCATGGTTTGTTCTTGAGCGTGCTTATAAATCTCCTTCAGTTGAGCTATCTTTTTTTGATATCCCTCGAAGCGAGCAAAACCATGAACCTTAGTTGCTGTATCCCCTTCAACGCCTAAGAAAACACATTCCACTTTACCGCCGACTTTAGCTTCACCGCCACTAAGTGTGCCATGCTTCTTAAAGGTATCCATCACAATGAGGTTGTTGCCACAACGAATGTCGTTACTCATGCTATGTAGATTGAGTAGAATGTCATTGCCGGTTTGCAGTTCAGTATTCTGTGCGTAGCTTGCTGTGATAGAGCCTTTGCTAAGTACCTTACAGCTTTTTGGCTCATCCTCTTTGGTCGTATGACCAATAATTCCTTTCGCGACTTTTATATCCCCCTGAGCCTGAACTTCTGCAGATTCAATAAAGCCACCAACAGTAATGCTTCCGGTCGCCTTCACTATCATTCCAGGTTCTATATTCCCAGAGACAAACACATTACCTTTGAATTTAACGTGCCCAGTAGATACGTCGACATTGCTAACACATAAGGCGTCATCCACTTCGATACTTCGCTCTTTAATAATGGGCAGACCAGAGGATGAAGAAAGTAATAAATTAGGGTCGTCAGGGGAAATGTGGGTGCCTTTTCCTGGCTTAATCAAACTGTCTTGGCCCGGAAGGGGTGGGATAATTCGACCTTGGACGGTAAAGCCCGCAATACCCTTGGTGGCAGGAGTTCGCTTCATTAGCGGGTCATTCTGACCAACGGTAATGGTTTCGCCGAGATCTCGCATATCGATCTTACCGGCGTCTTTACTGCGAGGCTTTAATACTTGATGAGTAATATCTTCAACCAATGCTGAAAACTTAGCATCTTTACCCTTCACAGCTGGAGAACCTTTGGCAACGGGCTGAGTAAATTTTTCACCCGGCTTTAGCTTGCTGCTCATCATCAATACTTTTCTAAGTGCTAGCTTATTAATTCCTTTCGTTATGTGAGCCTGAGCCAAGCAATGAATGATATCGCTGCCACGTAATGCCTGCCCATTATATGCCCCAGTTACAACAAGACTTGCGAGCATCTCATCATCAGACAGTTCAACCGTAACACTGGAATTACGAACTTCAGCAATTAATATTCCTTGATAAGCTTCTCCCTTACCTTCTTTAGCAAGAGTGACAAAACGCAGTATCTCTTCTTCGAAAATAAAATAGTTTGATGCGTTCAAAGCTTCTAAGGTTGTTGGTAATGTCTTATTGTCAAAGCTTGCGTTGACCACAAACCCAGACGGCAGACATGCCATCACTTGCTTCCTATCTTCCGACAATGTAACGATGCTATCCCACATTCGAATTGTGTACCCTTAATAACCCTGTTGTTATGCAGTCTATATAATTCGCTCTGTGCTTAGAATCACTACAGTAGAATAATCAGCGTCACATCACTTACTTTCGATGTTGCAAAGGGACTCATAAATAAGACTGACAGATTCTAGTCTCTTCTTCACCTTTACAAAAAGGATTCTTTCACGATTTTTTTCAAACGATGAGTATTGGGTACGAGCATAAGATCGCAATACAGCGGCGGATCTTCATCACCAAACGATTCGGGATGAATGGATGTGAGAATACGAAATTATACCTTCCAAACAACGGCGATAATTAGATTGGTAGAATTGAGATAGGAAATGAGCGTCATGATGGACATGTTCAACAAAGTGAGAAATTGCATAAAGATTGGATAATTGAAATTACATAGGTCATTACATACCGCGGTTCAGTTTACAGTGTAAATCCGGCCTTCTAATTTACACTGTAAATCTAATTAACAGCTCGACATGTGCTCTGTAGTTCCAAATTTAGTGACAATCGCTGACCTACTTATTTACAGTGTAAATTTAATAGAAGAGTGCCGACATCTTTTCTAAACTGTAGCTCAGCTTGTTTTCGTCCGATTAGATTAAACTGCTCGACACAAGTCCCCCACTCTTTCTGCTGCACAACTTTCGCGATAAGTAAGTCTGAAACAACAAAACCTGTATCGATTATAGCGTCAGATTCAGCTATGTGAGCTTGATGACCATTACTCTGGAGAATCAAATTCAGGACACTGAAACCAATGCTGTCGTAACTATTACCACCATCGACATAATTCCTGAGGAGTTGGATTTCAGACTCTGCCATAGATTCCGCTTGCCTTGGCAATAATGCGCGCACCATATCAACCTCGAGAGAAGCCAAAGAACCAGAAGTGAGAAAACAGAAACTACGTTCAAAGTGACTTATCAGATTGTAGATCCAATTCTGTGCGTTTTCATTAAGTGACTTAACCATCAATACCGAGTGACAGCCGCTAGCTTGATCGCGCTGGTGGCCAATGTGCACAGGTACAAAATCGTTATCGCGCCAGAATGAAATCAATTCACTGGTCGCGCCAAAGCTCGTTACTAAGTAATCCGCCTGATTAGTTTGCTTTGACAACTGCCCCAACATCCAGCGACCAATCCCCGAACCTTGATGACGTGTTGAAACGGCAATACGCATAACTCGAAGGCAACGACTGATCGCCGCTTGCGTACAACCCAGTTGGTTTGCGAGTAATACTGGAGCTAGGTGACCTTGAGGTCTTCGTTTTCCAAGTTGAATCTGAGCAATCAGATCGCTATCCAACCCACCTTCTTCAGTTACCAACATACAACCTAAACATTCGTTTTTCTGCCAAGCAGCGTACAAACGGATTGCTGGATTGTTGAGAAACTGCATTAGATCGTTTGGTGACGTTTGATAATGAGCATCAACAAGAAGAGAAAAGCATTGCTGTAGCGGCTCCGGGTTCGCCAAGCATTCTGCCTTTGATAACTCGACCAAGCTCAGTTGGTTGATTGCCAGATCAGAAAAGCTATCTAACTCATGAATCACCGAGTCACTTAGCGACGCGTCGTTACCAAGCAAGAAGCAATCAAACAACCAACGCTCTAGTGGATCATTGCGATTCCAACGAATGGGCTGATCGAGCTTAAAACCTTTCCACCCCGGGCGATGCTCTGAAAGCCAAGACTCGAACTTAAGTCCAAACCCTCTCCCACTCCCCTCGTATCCGTGAACGGTGGTTGAAAAAACCATACGATGATAAATGCCAACCATAGATTTGAGCGTCGGGATTGGAATTGCAGCCGCTTCATCGACTAATAGCAAATCACAATCAGGCTTAGACTTAAGTAATTCATCTGGTGCTACGAATCTTAAACTTCCGCTTTGATAGCAAATGTAAGTTGCGTTGAGCACTTCACAGTCTTCTAGGCTTTGACTCGCGTGGGAAAATACAGGCTCGATTGCTTTCACTGAAGGCGCTGTCACGATGATATTTAATCCATGACGCTCAACCAAAAGCTGAGCAGCGGCAATGCCCAATGTAGAGCTTTTACCACGCCCTCTATCTGCCGTGAGAACTAAAGGTCGTTTACGATGCCCAGACACCACTTTTTTAACCAACTCAACAGCCAGATTTTGCTGTTCGAATTTGTCCAAACTGTTTTCAAAGTCTTGCTTGAGAGGAAGTGCTTTAGTCGCTTGAACAACATCGTCTGTTTCGTTGTGTTGTGAAACCGAAATGAGCTTATTGAAATTCTCCTTTAACCAACGTTGGCCAAAGCTCTCGTTATCTTCAGAGTCATCAACTTTTGTCGGCAGCACCAACAACAGCCCACCACCGATTAACGAACCTAGTGCAGCGCTAAAACCATTCGCATCAAACTGCTCTCTAAAATCACAAACAAGAACTTGGGACTCACGACCAAGCAATTGTTGGCCTTTTTTGACTGGAGCATGAATCACTCCTTCAAACGGAGTTCCACCAATCTGGAAGATGCTCGGAGTGTACGAATTTTCAAGGAAGGTTAAAACAGCAGAGTTTTGCCAATCAAAGTCGCCATCAAAGACCACACCGTAACGGTGACCATTGTGTTGGGCAATATTAGAAAGTGTATGCAGAAAAGTATTGGTTGGGTTTGTCATAGTTAGCGTCCAGATTCATCTAAACACAGTTTATCACAGCCAAATAAAAAGCCGCATAAAGCGGCTTTAGAGGAGTAATGAAAGTCGTGACTTAGTCTAACTTAGATTGTACGAATGCTAGGATTTCTTCCATTGTTGTATCATCAACTTTCTTAAGATTTAACGCCAAGTTTGAACCCTTACGGCTATATGACGCTCGACCTTTAATAAGTTCAACTTTTGGAGAAGCTTTCTTCGCGGGTGCTGGTGCTAGTTCGAGCACCCAACCTTCTAAAGTCTCTGTCACGTCTTTTGTTAAACGAGTTACGCCTTGAGCTTCGCTGCGCTGCCACACAAAACCTTCAGAAGCACCACACTTGGTCAGTAATGTTTGTTGCTGCTCACTAGTAAGACCGCTAAATTGTTTGTGTAACTTAACAATAGTCGGACGGCCAAGATCGCTCACATTTGGGTAAGCTTGTAATAATTCAAGTGGTAAAGCGGCCGCTTTCAACGCGCCACTCACCAAAGCTTCACTGCACTGGAACATTTTAGCGAGTGCTTTCTGGTCTTCAGCTTCGCCTTTATCAAGCTTCGCTTGCATCTCCTTCCCCTTCTCATAGAGAGAAAGTGGTTTATGAGCGTTAGCTACATCTGATAAAAACTTAGCATGTTCGCCGTTAATGTTTTCAGCGACATAGATCAAGAACTCTTTGTCAGCCAAAATACATGACATACGACGACGGCTACCATCAAGAACTTCAATCTTGCCGTCTTTGTTCTTACGGCCAACCGCTGGATATTGCTGGCCGCGCTCTTTAAGCGTAGTTAGTACGTCAGAAAGCGCGTGCTCATTCAAGAAAGACTGCTCACGAGCATTCTCTTCAAAAACAACCGTTCGTGTTGCTACATCAGCGGCTGGAATTCGAACCAATTCAAATGAAACTAAATCTTCACCCGCAACAGAAAGCTCAATCACTTGAGCTTGCTCTTTTACCGCAGTTTGAGCTTCTTGTGGCGTAGCTACGCGACGTTTGTTTGCTTTACCAAATAGCTTTGCATTTAAGTCAGATGTTTTAATTGCCATTCTTGTTATCCCTGATTAAGTGAAGGCCAGTTGCTATGTAATACACGCTCTAATTCTAGAGCACTTTTTTGTACTGCGTCTTGAGCGACAGCCAGAGTTTTCTTACCGCCCTCAAAGTCGCTTACCGTCAGATCGAAAACCGTGCTGTAAGTGTCAGCACAAGTTTCAAAGGCGCGGCTTCTTGGAATCGTGGCCATCATTACTTGGTCATTCAACAGGTAGTTCATCTCAGTCAGAACTGATACCTGTTTTTTGTTGTCGTCTTCAAACATCGTTGGCATTAGACGAACGAACTCAAGCCCTTTCCAATCGTCCGGGAACATTTCATAAACCGTTGGCAAGTGCTGGAAGAAGTTAACCGTTGAAGCCCAGTCCAAACGCTTGGCTGCACATGGAATTAAAAGTGCGTTCGACGCGTACATTGCATTCCACACTAACGGGTCCACGTGTGGCCCAGTATCAATCATGATCACATCAAAATCATCGGCGATTTTGTCGATAAGCTTTTCTTTCAAAAGACGAACAATATCAAGTGACTGATCTCTAGACAGGCTTTGCCATGCTTCAGCATTAAACATCGCATCTTCTGGGAAGGCTGAAATAGTCTTCAAGTTAGGATACTGAGTTGGCAACAGCACGTTCTTACGCAAGAATTCTAGGTCAACATCCTGCTCTTCTGGCACATTATCCAACATGATATCAACTGCAGAATAAATGCTGTCATGCTCTGCACCACTAATTTGTGGGTTTAAAAACAGACGCAAAGAGCCTTGTGGATCCAAGTCAATCAGACAGATACGGTAGCGCTTATCCAAATTTAGAGATAAACACGCAGCTAAGTGAACTGCCGTCATTGATTTCCCCGTACCACCCTTTTGGTTTTGTACGTTGATAATCCATGGTTTATTGTCAGCATGCTGCTTACGTTGATGGAACTTTGGCACTTCTGCCGCGTCCATCAACATGTGAGCTTCTGTCAATGAAATCGAGTAGTGATTGGCGTTGTTCTTTGTAAACTGATGGCCATCAGCTTCAAGTTTAGTGATCGCTTCATCGAGTTTACGACGCGTTAAACCAGAACGAGTCTCCATCATAGCTTTAGACATTGGAGGGAAATGTTCATCACTTCGCTCTTCCAAAATAATCTCAATTCGGTCAGCCTGAACTTGTTGAGTTTGTTCGGCTAGCTGATAGAGCTTATCAATCGTTTGTTCTCTTTTCATTGCCAGTTTCCGTAATGATTAACTAAGTACAAATTGTACAGCGATTAACAACAAACACAACAAAAACATGAACATGCATTTATGAGTAAACTCACATAAAATAGACAGTGTTTTTACAATTTGATGAAACATCACCTCAGAGTAATACTAAAAGTCATCATTTTCACCATGCACAACCATGTTATTTCTAGTTCACATTTAAAATGTTACAGCATCACTTATTTACAATGTAAATGATATTATCGCTAAAAAGCTGCGGAACGATTGAAACACAACCATAGATTACGGTTGGTGTGATTTGCATTCGAATTTATAGATTTTCAATTCAATAAAAATTAAATAACGCTCAATGGACAAAAAATTCAAAACATAAGAGAAGAGGAGTTGCAAAAAAACAACAGAGGATTCTAACCAGAGCGGAAGAATGATCATGGAACACATCTAATGTAAGAGAATTAATAACACCAAATTATGAAGCATGATCAAGGCGCAAACTTAGCAATATTGATCCGAGCAACTGCACATTACAAATGATCAAACTCCGGAAAAATGATCAAGTAAATATCGTTCCGGAAGCATGTGATTTAAGAGCTAAGTTACGGACAAATGCTTTTGTAATGGGGATTCAACGCCTATAAGGGCTCAATGATTGAAAATTCAATCTACACTGACCGAGAATACGCAAACATGACAATTTCATGATCATGCTTCCTAGTTAACTCCCACCTACGCTAAATACGTCAAAGCTATCCATTTTCAACAGATACAGGTTAAATTTTATCCTCAATAGGGCGGGAAGGATAAAAAAGTACCATCACTTGATCATTGTTCCGATAGATTGGCCATCATAAATATCCGTATTGAGTTGTATGAAGTGACTTAGAAGATGATGTTGACTTCCGAACTGTGGATAAGCTGTATAAGTATAATGATCATGCTTTCAAGCCAATAATGATCATGCTTACAATGACTTAATGATCATGCTTACAATGACTTAATGATCATACTTCTGGTGTTCTGTGATCATGCTTTCTTTGATTTAATGATCATAGTTTCGGGGTTTTTATGATCATGCTTTCCGAGGGGGTTTATTTTAAACCTTTAAATTCAGCAACTTAAGACCACAAGAACAGCCAGATCATTAGATCACTTAATCATTTAAGATCATATTAATCAAAAAGATCAGTTATTTAAAAGCCAATAAATTCTCTTTATTTATGATCATTCTTTCTTTATCATTCAGGAACTATAGTGAAATTACGGTTAGTGTGATACGGATCAAAAATGAAACCAGAAGAGAAATTGTTAATTAAGGCACGAAGCCACAAAGATGGTCATTTATTTGAGGTATCTGAAACAGCCGTTGAATGGATAGAACAATATCAACACTTCAAAGGTGTCACCAAAAGCATCGTTGAGCTTCTTAACCTAATTTCACTTCGTGGGTTTAGCAGCAAAGACGGTTACGTTTCTACTACCGAGATTATTGAATCAACCGATGGTCAAGTTACTCGTGCAGCCTTACAGCAAAGGTTAAGAGCTGCGGTTAGTATCGGTCTTTTCAGGCAAATTCCGGTTCGCTTTGAAGAAGGTCTTGCTGGTAAAACTATGCTGCATCGCTTTGTTAACCCAAACCAATTGATATCGGTACTGGGTGCTACTAGCTTAGTGACAGAAAGCGTGAAGCAAAATGAGAAGCAAAAGCGATCTAAAGCTCTAGCTCAAACCAAAGTCAACAAACGCTTATTGAATGAACACGGACTCAATACCCCACCAACGATGAAAGACGAAGCCGATCAATTTATTGTGTCGCCAACCAATTGGGCGGGCATTATTGATCAAGCCTTAGCGCCCCCTAGAACGCGCAAGAGCTACCAAAAATCAATGGTTTCGATCTCTGGCACTCGAGCGGTGATCGAGACACGATCTTCAAAAAACATTATGACGGTTGATGATCTGATGACGCTATTCGCGTTATTCACGCTTACTGTTCAATATCATGATCATCACCAAGATGATTACCATCTAGACGCGAAACACACACCGAACAAAACACCACTTTACATCACGGATATTTTGTCCTTGCGTGGCAAGAAAGACAGCGGGCCGGCACGTGATTCGATCCGTGACAGTATTGATCGTATCGAATTTACCGATTTCCAATTGCATGAGCTCACAGGCCGTTGGCTTAGCGAGAACATGCCAGAAGGCTTTAAGAGTGATCGTTTCCGATTCCTAGCTAGAACCATTACCGCATCGGAAGAAGCGCCTACAGAAGGCTCTGACGGCGAAATTCGCATTAAACCGAACCTATACATCCTGGTTTGGGAACCTTCGTTCTACGAAGAGCTGCTGACGCGTGACTATTTCTTCCTATTTCCGCCAGAAATCCTGAAGCAACATACCTTGGTCTTCCAAATGTATTCGTACTTTAGAAGCCGCATGGCACGTCGCCATTCAGATAGCATGTTGCTCAGTGAGCTCAACCAGAAATTGGCGCGTAACATCGATTGGCGTCGTTTCTCGATGGATCTGATCCGCGAGCTCAGAAAGTTAGGTGAAGTAGGGGATCAAGAAGATACCTTCCTGGTTAACCTTTGGGGTTATCACTTAACGATCACCGCGTTGATCGAAAAAGGAAAAACGACTGATTATCAGGTTGATATCAAATGTAATGTGGAAGAAGTCTTACGTTACTCAAGAGCACGCACCACCAATGCAGGCAAGCGTAATATGGCACCAACGTTACCGAACCCACTGCGTAATGAAATGGTGTCTAAGCAGAAATTGGAAGAGTTGTCTGAGATTATCGATGGTGAGTTTGAGCCAATTCAGCGCAAAGCACCGTCGCCAAGAGGCAAATTGGGACGTCGAGTTAAGCAGCGTAAACACTCTGTTGAGATCAACGCTGACGAGATCATGATTACTCTCTCTAAATATACCTCTGCAGAGGCTCTAGAACGCAGTATAACGGCTTTATCTGCTATGACAGGGCATTCACATGCTTCAATCAAAGAAGAGTGTTCTGAGCTCATTGAGAAGCTTGATTGGTTGAGAGTAGGGGAGGACGTTATCCCATACGAAACACTGAGTCGCTTGATTGAGCTTTACAACGACCGTGACAGCACCAGCAATCGACACTTGTCTATTGAGCGTTTGATCTCTGGTTTAGCTGTGCGTCGTAAAGTGTGTAAACAAGTTCACGAAGGTCATTTAGACGAAAACGTGTTCTTAGCGCTCGACGAAATGGCGATTGGCCACTAGCCACCAATCAATGTCACTGCTCAGTTGTAAGAAGCCCATATTTACGGCCGACGAATGGATAGTTTGAACACATTAGGTGCTGATTAAAACCGCACCTAACGCTGACAAATTGATGACAATGTAGCGCATCCAGTTGATTATTATTTATCCCGAATAGACAACCTTTTGTCCTTTCTTATGATTAATAGATTGGCTCATATTTTGTTACATCATACTGAATAGATTTTTGCGAGTTCCTAAGGGACTCGCTTTTTTTTTGCCTGTAATTCGGCTAATCATTAACATTCAAAAGCTTACCATTTAAATTCTACAGCTTATGGAGTCCGTTCCTGAAGCATGATCAAGGTGAGATCATGCTTTCTACGGTGCTTATTTTTGATGGGGTTCAGCTTTGATGCTTGATCGAACAGGGGTTGAACAAGGAGTGGATCAGTGCAGTTGACGTAGAGCTATACCTTGATCATCGTTCTGGTGTTGACTTGCCATAAAGCGTACATGCGATTCGATCAATTTTTCTGATTCTTCTTTCCAGCGCGGTTCTTGTTGTTGGTTGGTAAACTCCAAAGCCAATACACACAAGTGCTGTAGCCGCTGTGTACACCACTCTTGTAAGTCAGGTTCTGATTTTGGATTACAAGACACAGCTTGAAGCTTGCTATAGGCAAACATCAGGTATTGGAAAGCTTTTTCCTGATGGTGCGAGCCACTAAGTTCGTTTGAGATAGATAGTGGGCTTGGTGGTGGAAGCTTTGTCGATGCCGTCAGAATTTCATCTTTATATCGATAAAACGTAAAGATTCTCAAGCATCCGTCTAACCAGCATGCAATGCCTTTGCTCTGTTCATCCGTGATCAAAGGCCCCCAGAGTGCATCTGGAGGCGTTAAGATCAAAGGCTCTAACTTCTCCACTTGATCATGCTTTCGGTCTTTGTACCAATTTCCGATCCGCTCTAACCAAGTGTCTAGTTCATTCATGCAACGTTATCCCACTGTTTAACATAGTGATTATCTGAAACTTGCTTGATCTCATGCTGTATTTCACTGCTTTGTTCACGAATACGATCAGCGTTTATTGAATAGTTTGGCTCATTTTTCACGAGTTCGCCAAATGGTAGATCAGGATCGGGCACAGCAGAGATCAATAACTTAGTGTACGGGTGTTGTGGGTTGGTTAAGATCGACTGGGTTGATCCCCACTCAACGATCTGTCCCTTGTACATCACAGCCGTCTCTTCTGCGATGTAGTGTGCTGTTGCGAGATCATGCGTAATGTACAAAAAACCTATCCCTAACTCTTTCTTCATCCTCTGCATTAGGTTCAAAACACCGAGTCGTATTGAAACATCCAACATCGAGGTGGGTTCATCAGCAAGGATAACCTCAGCACCGACGGCAAGTGCTCTGGCTAAGTTTATGCGCTGTCTTTGGCCTCCACTGAGCTCATGAGGGTATTTGGTGAGAGTTTCGATGGGCAACTCCACCAGCGTTAATAACTCGTTGAGACGCTCTGCGAGAGCTTGTTTCGTAGCAACTTGCTTGTGGATCTTAAGGGGCCGTGTTAAGTGGTGTTCAATGGTGTGGGTTGGATTGAGTGAGCCAAATGGGTCTTGAAATATCATTTGCACGCGGCTTCGGTAATCCAAGATATCTTTACGACTTTTTAAGGTAGAAATATCTCTGCCATTGAACAGTATTTCTCCCTCTGTTGGCGGATACACTTTGGTCATCAGTCGAGCGCAGGTGCTTTTCCCGCAGCCTGATTCGCCAACCAGTGCCAATGTTTTACCTGCATGTAAATCAAAACTCACCCCATGCAGTGCTCTAAAGATCTCTTCTTTGCCAAATCCACCACCAACAGTGAATTCTTTAACGAGGTTTTTTACTTGAAAAATAGGTTGTGACATGGAGCTCTCCTAGCACGCAGTTGCGTGAGCGTGTTCGTGAATATTGGGGAAGGAACTCCATAGCTTTTGGGTGTAGGAGTGCTGAGGGTTATTGCGAATCTCATGGGCTTGGTTGACTTCAACTATCTGTCCATGACGCATGATGGCAATTCGATCGCACAGTTGGCTCATTAGTGCGAGGTCGTGGGTGATAAACAATATTGAGAAACCAAACTCTTCTCTGAGTTGGTGTATTTGCTGCAGAATTTCGCGCTGTACAACCACATCCAGTGCCGTGGTCGGTTCATCCATGATAATCAACTTAGGGTTGAGCGCGAGAGCTATCGCAATCACCAAACGTTGACGCATCCCACCGCTAAACTGGTGCGGGTACTCGGTTAGACGGTGGCGAGGGATATTGACTAGGTCGAGTAACTTTTCGGCGCGATCTTTTGCTTGCTCGTTGTTCATGCCCTTGTGGTGGCGCAATACATCGGCAAACTGTTCTTCAATGGTCAGTACAGGGTTAAGCGAGTTCATCGCGCTCTGGAACACCATTGCGATCTCACTCCAACGTAAGGTGTTCAAGTGGCTGTCCGATAAGCTCAGCAGATCTTGCCCGCCAAACAGTATTTGCCCGCCAGAGATGAAAGCCGGTGGCTTATGCAGGCGGTTAATGGCAAATGCGATGGTACTTTTGCCACACCCGGATTCTCCCGCTAAACCAAAAATCTCGCCTTGGCCTATATTAAAGCTTACGGATTTTACGGCATTAAAATCGCCGTCATCGGTAATGTAATCGACACATAGATTCTTCACTTCGAGAAGAGGTGTCTCTGAATTTTCCCTAGACATGATAAACACTTAGTTATGATATTGATAACCATTATCATTAACATGTGTTGAATTTAGTGGAAGAGAAGAGCACAAAAAGAATGAAGTGACTCGAATTATTTTTTGATTATTTCATGAAGTTTCAGCGGGAAATAGGAAATGAGAACGAGGAAAATGAGAGGTGGATCAAACCACATTTCTTATGGGGAATCTTTTAAATGTAATGGCACAAAATGGCTTTGGCAAAGTTTAAATGAGGCATTTATTAATTAGCTTTGTGAAGCGTCGGAATCATCACATTTCAGTACAGAATTGCTTAACAAGCGAAATAGCATTTGCTACAGATTACCTGTCCATTACATGGTGCTTTTCGGAGGAAAACATGTCCATTAATTCTATCAACCATGATGAAATGACAAATATTGCAAATAAGTGGGATGCTGAAGAAGAAGTATCTTTCAAACCAGAAAAGAAAATGAAATCTGCTGAAGCTCGTCGTCGTATTGAAGCTCTAAGAGAAATTAGAGAAAGCGGTTTTAGCCTGGAAGAAGCGAGGGAGCTAGGTCTAATTCATTAACAATCCCCATTGCATTTAGAAGGGTGGCGCACCGCCACCCTTTGATTTATATGCCTTTTTTAAAGAAGTTTGTGCTTTTTATAAGTAAACCATGCTCCTTGCCTCTCACCATTTAAATCCATTGTCCTTCCTCTACATTATTTGTTCTCGACTAAAAACATGCCCTTGGCATACTCTTTAACTAAGTTGTTTGACAGTTATATGCAACGCCACTAATTTTAAAGTTAAAGCAAAAATATGCGATGTTGTTGGTAAGGAGAAGGCTATGTCTAATTCGGTGGCTAAAGCCAAAGAAGTGCTGTTCTATGAACCTGAAGATCCAAACGGGTACCTGTCAAATTTTGCCGCTTGTCCTATCAAAATCGACGATCAAGTTTGGGCAACCAGCGAGCATTATTATCAAGCGATGAAGTTTGCCTCTCAAGCGCTGCGTAACACCATTCTCGAAGCCTCGACTCCTGCTGAAGCATTCTCTTTAAGCCGTGATTATGAAGACCAAGTTCGGGAAGATTGGTATGACATTCGTGTTGAAGTGATGCAGTTCATTGTCACAGAGAAGTTCAGGCAGAACCCACAGTTTGCGTTGTTTCTTACTAATACCGGAGATTCGGTGATAAAAGAACATTCGCACAAAGACCACTTCTGGGGGGATGGTGGCGATGGAACCGGCGAGAACCATTTAGGCAAGATTCTGATGGCAGTACGACAAGAGCTTCGTACTCAGCAACTGCATTTGATTGCTGCACACTAATCCATTTACCTCCGTGGTTCCAAATTAAGTAGGTCGATTACAGGTAAACTCTTTTAGCCCTTATAGATGAATTAAAAAAGGCCGCCCTACTTAGCTTCTGTGCTAATCAGGGCAGCCTTTTAGGCTTAAGAGCGAGTTAGTCATCGAAGAGAGCTAAATTACGATACCTAAGCTATACCTTTATGCGAAGGTTACAACTGATGCTGTTGCTATAAGTAACTCTGTACGATGTCGTTGAGCTGACCATCGTCTTTCATTTGGTCGAGGCGCTGGTCGATGAAGCTCTGCAGTTTAGGATCCATCTCTGGGTCAAATGCTAAATGGATGGGGTAGTTATTGATCACTGAGCCAAACTCTTGCATCTGGTAGTCATCAATACTGAGTTTCTGCTCATTTAGGTTGTATTTGATTCGAGATTCCATTTCAACAAAAACGGTATCACCCGGAGCTCGGTTTAATACACGAAAAGCCGCGCTGTAATCTTTAACTCGAATCTCGTTAAGCTTACCTTGTTGGATATAAGGCTCTAGATTTGGATATTCAAACCCCACCAGTAATACTACCGCTTTTCCGTTTAAATCATCGATAGTGTTGAACTCAAATGGCTTCTTGCCGCTGCTAAGTAACACATGTTTTACATTGTAAATCGGATCTTTAGACAGGTTTACAGATTGGATATTTCCCCAACTTGGGCTGCCATAGGTGACCCAGTTTGGATTCTCTCTAGCGTCGAGCTTATCGACCATTCTGTTGAAAGGGTAGGTGTGGTAATCGATCTCGTATTGGCTGTCGTCAAATACGGCTTCAACAATATCCGAAACCATTCCTCTGTGAGATGACCCGTCAGTTTCGATCTGAAAAGGTTGCGCTTGGCTTGCAATAATGTAGTAGTGAACAGGTTCGCTTGCAAAAGCATAACTGCTTGAAAACAAACTGACTATGGATGCAACTATTAGATGTTTTTTCATAACCTTCCCTAGTTATTTGATGAATGACTACTATTATACTAGTTGAGTAATTGTAGTTTGCTAGGATAACAATAATGGTAATTTTTGTATGGTGAATAAAGGAAAACGCTATATTGGACTCTCCCGACAGTTGATCGGGGTAATCATCGCAATCAGTACCTTATTCACAGTCATAGTGACAGGTCTAGGTTTGTATGTGGAGTACCAAAATCGAGTTTCTTTTATCAGTTCTCAGATCGAACAGGTTAAGGATGGTTATCTTTCCGGCTTAACCGCCAGTTTGTGGGTTGAAGACCGAGAGCAACTGTTTGTGCAAGCTGAAGGTATCTCCCGCTTACCCTCGGTCAGTTATCTGTTAATAGAAAGCCCCGATGAAAAAATTTTAGAATTAGGTCAACAGACGTCCGGTCAGTCTTATTCTCAATCTTGGGATATGGTGCATCAGATGGGAGGCTCAGAGTTCCAACTGGCGACGCTCACGGTGCAGTCTGATCTGAGTATGATTCTCAACGACTTTGAAGATCGGGTATTATTATTGCTCGCCTTCGAAGCAGTTAAAATCTTCTTATTGTCTCTGGTGTGTTTAACCATCGTCTATCGCCTTGTAGTCAAGCGCTTAATGACCATGTCTTCTCAGATCAACCATCAACAGGTTGAAGACAACAAACCGCGATTTTTAACACCCACTAACTCTACCTACAGTGATGAGATCTCGACACTAGAGAGTAGCTACAATCAGTCGATTGAACGTATTCGCCAACAATACCAAGAATTGGAAAAAGCCAAAGATACTGCAGAGGTAGCGAACCGCAACAAGAGTGAGTTTCTTGCCAACATGAGCCACGAAATCCGCACTCCAATGAACGGGATTATCGGGCTTTCATCACTGCTTTCTGAAATGGATATGCCGAAAGAGCAAAAAGAGTATGTCGACATGCTTAACACCTCTTCGCTTACTCTACTCGATTTAATCAATGACATTCTCGACTACTCGAAGATTGAAGCGGGTCGTTTAGAGCTTCAGCAAGAGCCGATGAAAATGATGGGTATTGCTGCCGATGTAGAGTCGACCTTCAGAGTTAAAGCCGAGCAAAAAGGGCTCAAATTCCAACTGGCGATTGATCCTAAGATCCCAACCATGGTGATTGGTGATGGCACCCAGCTAAGACAAGTGCTGAATAACCTAGTCGGCAATGCCATCAAATTTACCGAACATGGTCATGTCATGCTCTCACTTCGTTTAGAAGAAGTCATAGAGCCGGAACAGAAGCTCAGAGTGAAATTTGAGGTGACCGATAGTGGTATTGGTATCGCAGAAGACAAACAACAATCGGTATTCGATAAGTTTCAACAAGCCGACGGCAGCACCACCCGCATCTACGGAGGCACGGGGCTTGGTCTTACGATATGCGATAAGATCGTGACCTTAATGGGCAGTAAGCTTGAGCTAACCAGTGTCGTAGGTAAGGGAAGTACATTCTACTTTACCGCAGACTTTGACCCGAGCTTAGACGTTGACGAGAGCAACATAGATTTTAATAAAGTCTCGGTACTTCTGGTTGATGACAGCCAGTTGAACATGCGTATTACCTCAACACAACTTCAATCATTCGGCGTTAAGTCTGAGTGCTGTGAAACCGCCACTCAAGCGTTAGAGCTTGTTTCAGAGTCTGTGGCGAAGTCGTTGCCTTATGATTTGGTGCTGATTGATAAAGTGATGCCGTCTATTGACGGATTCCAATTAGCAAGAAGTTTGATTGAGCGTTTTGACAAAGCTTGTCCGAAGCTAGTGATGATTTCTGCCGACCCTCGAAAACAAGATGAAGCACGCGCCAAACAAGTGGGTTTTGTTGCCTACATTGCTCGCCCTTATCAAGATAATCAGCTTAAATGGACGCTGAGTGAAGTCCTGGCGAGATCGGCTGATACCTCAACCTTTACCTATCCAAATCGAGGTGAGGTAGCGTTTAAAGATAATCAACCCGTGCCATTAACCAAATCATCGAGTTCTGTTGAAGCTACAACACCTGCTTCTGTTAGAACGACACAAATAGACAAACAAGCTCCAATCAAAGAAGAGCCAAAACCAGTGGCTGCTCCGTTTAGTGGTAAGGTTTTGGTCGTTGAAGATTCTAGAGTGAACCAACAAGTTGCCAAAATGATGCTTAAGAAGCTGGGGTTTGAGGTGGATATTGCAGACAACGGTGAAATTGGTGTCGAGAAATTTAAGGCCAATGACTATGTGATGATTTTCATGGATTGCCAGATGCCAGTTCTTGATGGTTTCGAAGCGACTAAGCAGATCCGAGCGCTCGAAGAAGGAACCTCTAAACACATTCCGATCGTTGCGCTGACGGCCAACGTCGTGCAACGAGATAAGCATTTGTGCTTCGATGTGGGTATGGATGAATTTTTACCAAAACCCGTCAATCAAGGGAAACTAAGAGAGATCGTTGCCAGTTTCTTGTCGAAAGGAACTGAGTCGAGCAAGGAACATGAGCAGAAAATCGTTTAGGTTCAATTAGCTGATGTCTCGCTAAAGCATATCCAACTCTATAAGAAACTCCGACAGAATCAGTCGGAGTTTCTTTTTTTGCTAATGAGCACTTGGTTAGCTAATACACCTAGTTAGCGACATACACATAGTTATTTAAATACACATAGTTATTTAAATACATATAGTTAAATAACTATGTGTATCAATACTGATTGAATCCATAAGCTGTTGTATTTAAGAAAACAAGCATGTGGTGATTGTCATAGCCGTGAAATACAACTGCCACGAAAATATGCTCTTAATGTCACAATCCCGTTATAGCATGCAGCCAACTAGAACTATGGTTTAGTTTTAACCTTAACGAAATTCACCCCGTGAGAGCCTAAGATGTTCAAACCTTTGTATGTATTTGATATGGACGAAACACTGATCAATGCCGATGCAGCGATGCTTTGGAATGAGTTCTTGGTTGAAAGGGGCATTGCCACAGCGCCCAACTTTATTGAAGAAGATAAGCGCTTAATGGGTTTATATTCGGAAGGCAAATTGAACATGGAAGATTACCTAACATTTTCCATGCAGCCTTTGGCCGATATGCCAACAGAGCAAGTTACAGCATTGGTCGAAGAGTGTGTTGAACAGCATATTTTGCCTAAACAGTTCAAGCAGTCGAAACCCTTGATTGAGCAGCTTGAGAATGATGATATCGACATGTTGATCATCTCTGCCAGCGTGACTTTCTTGGTGGAAGCTGTGGGTCGCAAGATTGGTATCGAGAATGCACTCGGTATTGATTTAATTGAAAACCAAGGCCGTTTTACTTCTCAAATATTAGGCGTACCAAGCTACCGTGAAGGTAAAGTCACCCGTTTAAAAGAGTGGTTAGACAATCAAGAAACCAACTACTCAGACATTCACTTTTATACCGATTCAATCAACGACTTACCTTTGTGTGAACACGCTGACTTTGCCTATCTGGTAAATCCATGCCCGCGTTTGAAAGCTTTAGCCGATCAACCGAATTGGTCGATTCTCAACTGGGATTAACACGAATCTTATAGTCGAATTAGGTTCGCTCTAGAACTCATCAAGCCGCTGACTACAGCGGCTTTTTTGCATCATCAGCCTAATGTTCGATTTATTACCTTAGCTGATAAAAGGATATATGTAACAATTCAATAACATATCTTGCTCTGCTGTAAATCAAACCACCATCTTTCAATCCCTTGATAGCACTCACTTTCTTGTCTTGACAGTTTGTGTGTAACAAATATTTTACAAACTGACAGGGTTTCATCGAAATTGCCCATTTTCCTCCACCCATTCCATTATCTCGGCTTGTGGGCCAAATTTAATTAAGGACAAAAAATACACAACACAACACAAAACCGATAGGTACAAGGAGAAAGTTCATGGTGGAGTCATACAACCCGCTTGGCACGGATGGATTCGAGTTTGTTGAATACACGGCCGTTGACCACAAGGGAATTGAGCAACTTAAAGCGCTGTTTGTGTCACTTGGTTTTGCTGAGATCGCCAAGCACCGCTCAAAAGAGGCTTGGCTGTATCGACAAGGTGACATCAACTTTATCGTCAATGAACAGCCTCACAGCCAAGCGGAAGCGTTCGCTAAAGTGCATGGGCCATCGGTCTGTGGCATGGCTTTTCGTGTCAATGAAGCAACCGCTGCAATGGAGCAAGCGTTTAAGGGCGGCGGTGAAGAGTACAAGACAGAAATAGGGCCGATGGAACTGAGCATTCCTGCCATTTACGGCATCGGTGAAAGCCTGCTCTATTTTGTGGATCGTTATGGCAAGCAGAGTATCTACGACGTCGACTTCCGATTCTATGACGATGCGGAACAGCGCATGGCCGAAGCCAATGTTGGTTTGTATGAAATCGACCACCTCACGCACAACGTTAAGCAAGGCAATATGGATGTGTGGTCTGGGTTCTATGAGCGTCTTGGTAACTTCCGCGAGATTCGTTACTTCGACATTGAAGGCAAGCTGACAGGCCTTGTGAGCCGCGCCATGACCTCACCGTGTGGCAAAATACGTATCCCTATCAATGAGTCTTCCGACGACAAATCACAAATCGAAGAGTTTATTCGCGAATACAACGGCGAAGGCATCCAACACATCGCACTCGCCACCGATGACATCTACAAAACCGTGAAGACTCTGCGTGATCGCGGTATGGACTTTATGCCAACCCCAGATACCTACTACGAGAAAGTCGACGAGCGTGTAAAAGGCCACGGGGAAGACACCGATCTATTGCGTGACCTACGCGTTTTGATTGATGGCGCGCCGACCAAAGACGGCATCTTGCTGCAAATTTTCACACAGACGGTAATTGGTCCTGTGTTCTTTGAAATCATTCAGCGTAAAGGCAACGAAGGCTTTGGTGAAGGTAACTTCAAGGCGCTGTTTGAATCGATTGAAGAGGACCAGATTCGTCGAGGAGTATTAGACGATGCATAAATGGATCTCATTTCCTCATCGGGAGGGTGTGTGCTCTAAACAAGCGCACGCCGATTTTCCCGAAGAGGCAATTTATGAGCGAGAGGCGGGCCGAAGTGGATTCTTCGGCCCTGCCGCTCATTTTCACCACCAACATGCCCCAACAGGTTGGTCGGAGTGGGAGGGCGATCTGCGCCCTCGCGCTTTTGATTTTACGCTGGTGGAAAAAGCCAGCCAGATAACCCCTTGGGCGGTGCCTCATCTTTTGCACAATGCGGACTGCAAAATTCGCGTATGGCGCATGGATGACAAGATGGATTTCTTGGTGCGTAACTCCGATGGCGATGAGCTGCTGTTCATTCATCAAGGCAGCGCCGATCTCTATTGTGACTATGGTCATCTAGCGGTGAGTGAAGGGGATTACGTGATGATCCCGCGCTCGACCAACTGGCGTTTAGAGCCAAGCGAGCCGATGTTTATCTTGATGATTGAGAACACAGACGCGGCTTACTCCTTGCCAGAGAAAGGCATGGTCGGTAATCACGCGGTGTTTGATCCTGCGGTGCTCGACATTCCTTCAATCAATGATCAATTCCGCGCTCAATATTCAGAAAACCAGACTCAGGTTCAGGTGAAACGCCACGACAAAGTCAGCGTGATCACTTATCCGTTCAATCCATTGGATGCCATTGGCTGGCATGGCGACTTAGCGGTGGTGAAAGTGAATTGGCGTGATATCAGACCGCTGATGTCACATCGCTACCACTTGCCTCCTTCTGCGCACACCACCTTTGTGGGTGCAGGCTTTGTGGTGTGTACCTTTGTGCCACGCCCGATTGAGAGCGACCCAGGTGCATTGAAAGTGCCGTTCTACCACAACAATGACGATTATGACGAAGTGCTTTTCTATCACGCTGGTGACTTCTTCAGTCGCGACAACATTGAAGCGGGCATGGTGACTTTTCATCCGGCTGGGTTTACGCATGGGCCTCACCCTAAAGCCTTCAAGGCGGGTCAGGCGCATAAGAAGAAGTTTACCGATGAAGTCGCGGTGATGATCGATACTCGCCATGCGCTGCAGTTTTCTGATGAACTCGATAGCGTTGAGAACAAAGAATATGTCTACAGTTGGCAAGACACGGGTTTGCAAGAGACAGGTTCTCAAACCATGGCTGACGATAAGAAGTAAGGGACAAGGATGAAATTAGCAACCAAGAAAAATGGCACTCGCGACGGTCTATTGATGGTCGTAAGTAAAGATCTTAAACAATGTGTAGCTGCCACCGAAATTTTCCATGCGATGCATCTAGCGCCAACCATGCAGGTAGCATTGGATAACTGGGACAGCGTGGCTTCTCAGTTAGAAGAGTTATACACCTCGTTAAACAACGGACATGTCACAGGCAGTGAAGTGTTTGCACCTCAGTATTGTGAATCGCCTCTGCCACGCGCTTATCAATGGGCGGATGGCAGCGCGTATGTAAACCACGTTGAATTGGTGCGTAAAGCACGTGGTGCTGAAATGCCAGAAAGCTTCTGGGTCGATCCATTAATGTATCAAGGCGGCTCAGACGCGTTTATCGGCCCTCGTGACAATATCGAATTTGCCAGCGACGAATGGGGCATCGATTTCGAAGGTGAGGTCGCGATTGTGACCGGTGACGTGCCAATGGGTGCAAGTGCTAAACAGGCGCACGAGTCGATTCGATTACTGATGTTGGTGAACGATGTGTCGCTGCGCGGCTTGATTCCGGCTGAGCTCGCGAAAGGCTTTGGCTTCTTCCAGTCTAAACCGTCTTCGGCGTTTTCTCCGGTTGCGGTAACACCTGATGAGCTTGGCGAGCAATGGAGAGGCAGCAAGGTGCATCTGCCACTGACTTCAACCTACAACGACGCACCTTTTGGATGCCCGAATGCAGGTGTGGATATGACCTTCAACTTTGCAGAATTAGTTGTTCACGCTGCGAAAACTCGCCCACTATCGGCCGGTGCAATCATTGGCTCGGGCACGGTTTCCAATAAGCAAGGCACTGACCATGGCACCTCAATTGCCGAGGGCGGTGTGGGTTATTCATGCATAGCTGAAGTTCGTATGATTGAGACCATCCGCGATGGTAAACCTTCGACTCAATTTATGTCGTTTGGCGATTCGATCAAGCTTGAGATGTTTGATGCTGCAGGTCATTCTATTTTTGGCGCGATAGACCAAAAAGTGAGCCAGTATCGAGCGCTATAATCCACATAATAGGATTTCTGTATGAGCGAGAGCATCGTGAACAAGAACATTATACTTTACGGTTACTGGCGCTCGTCCGCAGCCTATCGAGTGCGTATTGGATTGAACCTAAAGCAACTCAACTATGAGTCGAAATCGGTGCATTTGGTGCGTAATGGCGGCGAGCAACATGATCCACAATATCGCGAACTCAATGCCAGTGAGTTAGTGCCTGTGCTGGTGGATGGTGACGTTCAACTCAATCAGTCACTGGCTATTCTTCAGTATCTCGATGAGCACTATTCTTGTGAGAGTAGCCCGGAAGTCTCGCTGATTCCTGAGCAAACACCACTGCGCTATCAAGCACTGGCGATGGCTCAGGATATTGCCATGGAAATTCATCCTCTTAATAACCTGCGCGTGTTGCAATATTTGGAGCGAGAATTGTCGTGCGAGCAAGAGGCGAAAATGGATTGGCTTCGTTACTGGATGAGCCAAGGGTTTTCAGCGTTAGAAGAGAAGCTGGCCAAACACCGAAAAACACACGGTGATTCGGTGTATAGCCTCACGGGTTCGCCTTGTATCGTAGACATTTGCTTAGTGCCGCAGGTGTATAACGCGCTGCGCTTTGGCGTTGATATGTCGCCTTATCCGCTGATCAACTCGATTGTCGAAGCGTGTAATCAGTTACCAGCCTTTATTGATGCGATGCCAGAGAACCAAGCGGATGCAAATGCACCGATGTGAACGTATTGAATTGTTTTTTAATGAACTGGAAACGTTATTTGGATTAAATCACGTTATAATTAAGATTGGGTATATTTAAAGATATTATGTATTAATTCTTTTCGGGTTTAATTTCCAAAATTATGAATACTTATCTCATCTAGGGCTTTGTTGCGTAATTAAATTTAAAGATAGAACAACCCCGTTTCGCGTATTTC
>NZ_JBFSUD010000027.1:0-60613 GCF_041467175.1 Vibrio sp. 10N.247.310.24 | reverse complement strand
AAGAGAAGCTGCTTAATAAGCAAGCAAATGATGACAACTACCTTGAAAAACACCGAGAGTATGATTTGACTCGCGAAAAGTATCTCGTATCGATGACAACCGTTGAGATAGCTCTTACTAATTGATTGCATTGCATCTTACTGCATATGAAAACATTAATGCCTCACCAAAGTCGCTTTAGTACTAATTTAATTTGTGATAATGAGTTGAGTATTGTAGGAGGACAAAGTTTGTTCAGTTCCAATAAAGTCAGATCATTTAGGTGAAGCTCTCATGAGAGAACAAGCCTCAGCAGAGCATCTTTGCAATAGATAACTTAATGAATTGGCTTAAAGTCAGACTCGAACCATTAACTTTTAAAAGAAGTGAGAAGAGGGATTATTCCTTTTTTTACAAGTCTACTTACTTTGAGCTCAGTGCTATTGTTAGTATGTGTACTATCTGACTGATTGCATAGGTAAAAGATGCTAGTATTATCTGCAACAAAGGCATTATGGGAGAGAAAGATCCATGTTTAATTATGGAAACTTTCCTCTTAATAAACTGTTAATTGATGGGGTAAATATGGATCACGACAATAGACTGCATTTTGTTATCTATGGGGCTGGTTCAGTGTATGTGCTTATTCAATATTTAGGCTTTACAGCTGAGGAAGCAACACTTAGCCAAGGTGTAGCTTCGGTTTCAGGTTCGATCGAACGACCTGAGCTATTACCTTGGTTCTTGATTGTTATTGGCGTTGTTTGCGCATTAATACTCATTGTTCGTGGGATGGTAGGGTTTTTCTCTAAGTTTAAAACTAATGTTTTAAATGATGCGCGACTATTGAGAAAGGCAAAAGAAGAAGTGAGAGAAAACACAGGTATCGATTATCCAGTGGGTAAGGTCGATATTAAGTCCCTATTTAATCCTACTGCTTTATTAGGTATGTGGATGACCTCTAAAGGGACGTATAGCAGATATCTTTCAGTAACACTTAATCCAATTACATACCTTTGGCTGTTGCTTGTTTCATTGATTAAGACATTTTTGGTAAACGGCGGTTTCTATTTGTATTTTACGCCTCTACTGTTTAGTGCTGTTCCTCTAATGCATGGCTTATGGGCTATACGCAGCATATCAATTTAACAAATAAGGATTAAGGTGTTGTATGAACATTAAATATCAATATGCAAAATGTAGAGTCGCGGACGGGATTCAAGAGTTATGTGTTTCTCCTGGTGATGTTAGAAGTCGTTTACTTGCAGCAAATGATGCAATGTCTAGCTTAGATACATCGCATTTCCCTGAACACTTGCAGCCGAAGTGGGACAGCATTATGAGTATGATGACTAAGTATGGCCCTGCTAAAAATTTCGAAGGTGTGATCTGGCAAGGTGCAGTGGCACATACAATGAGAAAAATTAAGAATGTGACGGGAACTAAGATTGCAGCTTCTTTGTGGGAGTTACATGAAATGTTGCAAACTGATAGCTGACTTATAACAAATAAGGGTTAAGGTGTTGCGCAGCCAACACTAACCCCCTGAGTATTGAACAATCCTGAAGCGACCCTATTAAGTCAATTGTTCTATTTAGCTTGGTAGGTACATAGCCTTGTGAGCTGCGCCTTCAATACAGGACATCAAGTTAAGCGTCATTCCATACTTATAGTTATTCATAAAAATGCAAATTTAGTAAAGGCCCTAACAAGCTTCTGTCTAAAAAACCTAGAGTTGCTTAATTAAGAGTTCAAAAAAGCTGAAATTACGCGTTGTTTAAAAGCCCCTAATCGAAGTTCATCTTGTGCGTTAGAACCATCAACTGGGTTCGAACTGCCATTAATGATTGCGGTCCAGTTCAACTTGCTTTCAGGTGCTGACGCTCTGTCGAATAATTCATATCGACCATTATTAGAGAGATTTCCTAAGTCGTATTCAAGCTCATCTGCTATTTTGGCGAACATACATGATTCAGGAATGTCCTGCTCAATCCGCTCTGCAAACTCTATTAAGCTTTGCTCTGCAAAAGTGAATAACCACGCTTGCTGATTCATAGAGCCATTAACTCGAAGAATCCGTCCGAGTACCTGCCTAAAGTACAGCTCTGTTTTAACCGAACTCATGTGACAACAAACTTGAAGACGAGGAATATCAGTACCTTCACTGATCATTCCTACACTAACAATCCATTGAGTATTGTCTCGACGGTAACGTTCAATTTCATCTAAAGGTTCTTCATGCCGGTAAGTCACGATTGAGACGGTTTGTGAGTACTTTTCATAGAGTATCTTTTTAATGGTTTGAGCGTGGTAAACAGACGAAGCAACAACTAACCCACCGGCATTAGGGGAGTGGTGGCGTATCTCCGCGAGCTTTTTGCAACCAAGGTCAAGCAAGTATTCCATTGCCTCTCGATTATGAATGACACTTTGGTACGAGGTTTTAGTTTGCTTAAGCATCTCAAGTATCGAGGAGAATGATTCAACTTTCTCATCGCTAGTTACTGACAAATGTTCATTATCAACCAATACGATTCTCGGGTTTCTACAGACATTATCAGCTATTGCCTGCTTTAATGTGTATTGGTAGTCAACCAACAACTGCCCGTCAGGGCTGTTATATTCGGCCATCACGATAGGTAAAGAGTCTGAACGCCAAGGAGTGCCTGACATCGCCAGAGTATAGGTAGCTAACTCTTGAACTTTTGTTAGGACTTGTTGGCCCCAAACATTCGCATTTTCAATCTCTGAGCCTGAGCAATGGTGTATCTCATCAAAGACGACGAACACTCGGTGATTACGAAGTGTCTTCCAAAATTCATCATTGAGAAATTGAATGGATTGGTATGTGAGTGATTGTCCGATAGAGCCTAGCCCACCATTAAAGGTGCAATTAAGAGTCTGTGAAAAGGTTTTTTTTATACCATCAGAAACTGTTAATGATGGAGAGAAACATAATACAAGATTGACCAAACCGTCTTTTAGCAATTTTGATGCGATAGTGGCGGCAAGTACGGTTTTTCCAGCCCCAGGGGTTGCTTGGCAGAAAAAGTGTTTTTGGTTTTTTCTATATTTTTGTAAGGCTTTCTCTGAGCACTCTAGTTGCCAATGTCTTAACACGGTTGGCAATCTTCTGAGAGGGTTTTAAGAACATTCGTCAACCCATTCACCTTTCCAAGTAGGTGTGCTGAACGCTCTTTTGCTTGCTGTAACAGTGGGGTTAACTTGCACTCAAGCTCAGGGAAGCGAGACCTTAATGACTGGTATTCTTCAATTTCACCAAGCACGATCTCCAATTCACCTTTGTATTCATTACTCTCTCGAAATAACACGGAATAATCCGTTGCGCACTCTTTTATAGAAGCGGTACGTGTGGCTTTTTTTCGAGGCGCTACCTGGAGATCTCTAAATTGTTCGGTTTGAAAGTACTTTTTGTTTCTTCCTTCACCTTCACTTCGCAACCACCCCTTTTGTTGATATTGCCATATTTGGCGATAAATCTTCTTCCGAGCTTCATCCAGGTTTTGTGTACCTTTTTCAATATTTAATGAAGCATCCCTTGCTTCCACAACAGAAAAACCATCCATTCTTTTTTCAATCAACAACTTGTGCATTTCTGCGCAGATTTTCGTAGAACGTTTCATGTATTGCTTATATCACTCAAATACTAAGGATTGCTTAGTATACAGAAATCAGTAAAACTAAGAAAATCTTAGTTATATAGAGCTTAGAGATATGAAGCATCAGTGTCGTTCAATAATCCGTTACCAATACGCCTCAAAGAAGCGCGTAAAAAAGCAAACCTCTCTCAGAAGGCTTTGGGAGTTCGTATAGGTATGGATGAAGGTTCTGCTAGTCCAAGAATGAATCAGTATGAGAAAGGGAAGCATACACCGGATGCTCAAACCTTGAAGTTAATTGCTGATGAGCTTGGAGTGCCATTGAGCTACTTTTTTTGTGAGGATGTTGATTCTGCAGAGCTTGTCTGCTTGATAGATAAGTTGAATGAGGTCGACAAGAAAAACCTTATCGACCACATTAAGAAAAAGCTTGAAGGTATTGAGTAAGCTTTAGTATTCCTCAACTCAACGATTACTTAATCGAAACAACCTTGCTTCGCTTTAGTTGAGCTAACTCTTCACGTAATTGGGAGTTTTGAAACTCCAAATCTTCTATATGAGCCAACGCTTGAACCAGCTTATCGTTAAGGTGGTGCTGTGAAGCAGCGAACAGGGCTAGTTTCTCTCTCTCAGCCTCATACTTAGCCTTAAAGTTTTCCTTGATACGTTTCTGCTCTTTGAGCTTAGTGCGTACCGTCTGTATCTCTGGCTGAACGATCTCGCCTTGGCCTTCTGCAATATCAGCTTTAGTTTTTTTAACTTTTTCTACAAACTCAGGGTAGTAGTAGCCGCTGCCATTACCCAAGTTAGCCTCTTCCTCAACAGCGCGTACACTGAGCTTACGGTGGGTAGGGATACGCTTTGGTTTTCCTTGTTTAATGCGCTCTAGGGCTGCTTCTAGTTTTAGGAGTGTGTTCTCGCTCTTGCTCATAAGTTAGCTACCTTCAAATCAGGTTCAAAAGGGGTAAAGGGCATATCAAAGTCAGCCATGACTTTCTCTGCGGCTCTTACTTGAGTGACATAGTGGCTATGTTCACTTATCGAAATTTCTTCGCCAGATTCCATATAAGCAACTAGACTGCGGTGTTTTTTCTGCCACCACTTAGCCTGCTGCTCGTCAATGATGCTACTTCCTGAACCACAGTCCACACAGAACTGGGGAGTGACCACTCCGTCCATATCGCAGTCATAACCAGATTTGCAATAGCTGTGCATTGAACCATGTAGCGTCAACTTACCATCCTTTACGGCTTTATAGATAACATCCCATGAGCTATAAATGGTCGGCACATCCCCTCGCATTTTCATGATCGCTTTTCCATGAGTGCCAGACAGGGTTTCATCTGAATGCCACTGTTTAAAGATTTTATTGGCTGTGGTTTCTGCATTGATTTCATCAAGTGCCTTTTGAACTTGCTCGTCCACTTTCAGATCTCGTAGGCTCGCCAGCTTCCCACCGTTCGTATACCACTCTGTCATTGCAAGGTAGAGATGCTTGAACTGCTGTTTGAGCGCCACTAATGTCCCTAGACGGTTTTTGATGCAGTAAAAGGCCAAGGTACGCCTGAACTGATGAACTGTCATGTGCCATGGGTTTCCAACGATTACATCTTGTTTTACAC
Source organism: Vibrio sp. 10N.247.310.24 (assembly GCF_041467175.1). Lineage (NCBI taxonomy): Bacteria > Pseudomonadati > Pseudomonadota > Gammaproteobacteria > Vibrionales > Vibrionaceae > Vibrio > Vibrio sp. 10N.247.310.24. The sequence continues at coordinate 55,392 of NZ_JBFSUD010000027.1, read as the reverse complement.
GATTTAATGAACGAGGGTTTGATGCTAAGCATTCTGCGAAATCCTCTTCAGTTACAATGAAGTTGAACTGATTACAAAAACGCTGTAGTCGGTGATTCCAGCCAGTAATCAATGCGGGTGGCTTGGAGCGGTATGATTTATTTACCCAAATAGAGTCTTTGTATTTTTTATCTGGATAACTAACTTCTTTCCGCCATTCTTCAGTTAGTGTGGCCATTAACTCTATTGCAGTTTTAGAAGATGAGGCGGTAACCCATGTTTCTCTTTTATGCCCTAACTTAAAAGTATGAGATTGCAGCATGTGGAAATCACGTCCTTCAAAGCTATCCTTGTAATAACTTTTAGGCGTTAATTTATCGATTTCGGAATCTCGCATACCGCTAAAACCCCCACAAATGATATAGCAAGCATTAGTTAATTGACCCCAGTAGCGCTTAAAGTCCGTTCCACTTTTCAGTCTAATACTTGGTACTTTAGCGGCTAATGGAGCGATGAGGTCTTTGACTTTATGTGGTTGTAACTCTTGAGCGGCGGAAGTGAATTTTCGTTTGTCAATGCTACCGTCCTCATTCATGAATGAGTAATGGTTCCCTTGCTTTATTCTTTCTTCAAGATTGCGCACTCCCTTAACATAGTTATCCTGTAGAGACTTCTCAATATCTAATATTAATTGTCTATATGGGTGAGCTCCATTGACCAGTTCTATGGCTTTTCCATAAATGGCATCACATAGACGTTCAGGGATAACAAGAGTTTGCTGCGCTTCAATGAAACTTATCCGTCTTGCTTCTGTTTTTGACTTTATTGGATTGAGTCCAAGCTCAAGCTTGTGCCATGACTCATCATTTATAGCGGCATTTAATGCAACAAAAGTTGACTCGATAGTCCCTTGGGCATAGTTACCCTCTTGTAAAAAGTGCTCAAAATCACTCCAAACCATAGATAAAGAAAGACATTTTAGTGACTTATGGTTGTTCCTTTGTAAGAAACGATAAACCACTTTTATATTGTCAAATCGAGTTCGTACACTTGAAAACTTGAGTGCTTTTTTCTGCTTTGGACTTTTGTTAAATAGCCAGCCATAACTTAGCAATTTTAGTTCCTGTTGTAGCTCAGGGATATTGTCAAACTCTTCTGTGCTTAGGTTGTTCCTGCTCTTTTTTCGCGAGAAAGGCAGGCAATCCCAATTGTTCTGGCCAAAGTTGGCGGTAACGTTTCCGTCTTTATCCTTGCAGATGACGATGGTATCTAGCTCTTCATATCTTTTCTCATGGTAGAGCGTTACTACATCAACATCCGTGACCTTATTCTGCTGTGGAAAGTCGGGTAAATAGAGTTTAGATGTATCCATTATCCTACCTCGACTGGTGATTTTGAAATTAAGCTTAAAACTGATTCGTTGTCGCTCCATGCAGGGTGCAAACCATCATCATCAAGTTTGGCTTCTGCCTTTCTCAATATCTGCTGATTTATGCTTGGTAGTATTTTTTGCTCGATAAAATGTATGATGTTTTCAAAGTTTTTTTTATAATGGCTGGCATCCAAGTGAAGGAACAGTGATTCTTCAATACAGGCTCTGAATGAGAGCAGGCACCAGATATCTGATACCGACTGAACAATCACTTGGTCTGGGCAACCAAAGCACCCTAGTAGGTCTGCACAGGCTAATCGCTCTCCCTCCTTTGCAAGCCCTTGTGCTTGAGCTTTCTTGGTGTATTTCTGGGACTTTCCACCGAATGGAGATGCGCAACTGCCGCCATTAGAAGTACGGCTCAAATTGGGAAGGTTAATCTTGTTTTCTTCCTCGATAATCAGTACCTCAATACCGAGGTTTTCCTGAGCTTGCTTGGTGCTGACGCTGCTCTTGACCTGTTCTTCCCGAATTAACATCGTATCTTGCATCATGCCGTTATTGGCCTGCTTATTTCCCTCGCTATAGTGACGCCGACGAGTGCTGGGCGTGTTGTTAAGCATGAGGTCATTAACCATTTCCCCCTGATGGTAAGCGGTTAATTGGGAGCCAGTTTCACGAAATCGGCTAATGTTAGGGCGTAAACGCCTTCCAACTTGATCTGTAAATGTGAAGTTTTTTTCGACCCAGAGTTTGAGAAATGCCTGTAGAGTTCTGCTCTTTAATGGTTGTATCTTTTTGGATGCAATCGTCTGAAGAAGAGTTGCTTGCTCGCTGGTACTTATTATTCGTGAAGCTTTCAGTAATTTGTCGAAAAAAGTCATGGCATACTTGGGGATCTCTAATTCATGCTCACCAATTTCAATTTGAATGGTTTTAAATGCGCGACGTTTGAAAGCTGGCATTGTGTACCAGACTTCACCAGTAAATATCGAAGCATTGTTTGGCTGTCTTAGTTGCAATAGAGTGCTTGTGTTGGCATAGGTGTAATAAGACAATAAGTAGGCGGCAGTACACATCATCTTAGATATACCTCCACAAAGTTGATATTTTTCACCTAGCCATTCAAAGGTCATAGTCGGTGTAACCTTTGACGCATGAATGTGCTTATCAGGGGCTTCAATAAACTGTGAATAGGTTTGATTGAAAAGACGCCTTAAGAAAGGGAGCAATTGATTTAAATCGCTACGTGTGTAGCTCTCAAACGGTTCTCGATCGCTGTTGTCCATGATAATCACGTTATTAAAATAATAGTGTGGTAAATCAAGGTATCTAGTGAATAGGGAGACCATATTTGCTCGTCTAACTTTATATGAACTACGTTTTATTTCCCCCAACATGACACGAACTTGTATGTGCTCCATGTAGCCTTCTAATGAGTGTTGGCTAAAAGCTGCATAATTTTCTTTATCGCACCATCGAAGGTACTGTGATAATTCACTAAAAACCCCATATAGAGATTTATGGCTAGAACCTTCATCCATTTTTTCACTAAATCTGTCTTTTAATCTAAGAGCAAACTCTCTACGGTTAGCATTCTCGAATTGATGGCTCTGCTGTAGTTTGTGAGTTGGAGGAAAGCCTTTAAATAAAAGGCGATTAAAGTCAGCTAAAGCGTTGTTGTACGCATTAAGATTAAAGCAAAGTTCTGGTTTCCAGTCAGAAAGGTAGGTAGGTTCAGTCATCGTTACCACCTAACGCATCGTGCATAATCGCATCAAGGATGCCATACTTCACTTTGAAAGCCTCTTTGCGTTTTAGAAAGCGTAAATACTTCCAAGTCGTACTTTCATCTTTATGCCCCATCCAACCCATCAGAAGCTCCATACAGTCGACAACGGGCAATTTAGCCTCTAGCAAATCATTGAGACGATAGGTGGCATAGGTGGCGCGTAAATCATGGAAGCGATGGGAAAATGATGGCTCTACCTGTTTTATTTCTGCCCTGAACTCAATCCATCGAGCTTCAATGGATTTACCCGTAGCAGGGTTGCCTTGTTGGCTAACAAAAAGTGGTTCGTGACGATCACAACGCTCTAGTGTTTCAATGGTCTTCTGGGTGAAGCTGACAGCATCACTGTGTAATTGTTCTATTTTCTCGTTAAGCCTAGTAACACGCTTAAGGCGTCGCTCTGAAATTCGATACTCATTCAACGACTGGATCAAATCCGATGAAATCTCGACAGTCCGAGTTTTTAAGAACTTGGTTTGTACGCCAGTAGAGCGGGGGCATAACAGAATTTCAAAGCGATGCTCGCTCTCAGCAAGCGGGGTTGCAGTGTCTAGCGCATCTAGAGTTAGGGTTGCCACTTCTTCAACCCGCATTCCTGTATCAATTGCAAGCAAGGCTTGTAGGCGCAACTCTTCAGATGTTTGTGGAAGGTGTTGAGTTAAAATACTAAGAGCATCACGGCTTAATGGGGATAGTGGCCTGATGTTTTTACTATCTGCATCCCTCGGAACCTTTATGCGTAAATCACTGGTCTCAACAATGAAAGTTGGGGATATGTGGGCAAGCATCCCACTGTTCTGAACAGAGACAAACTCCATTTTGAATGGGGCTTCCTTCTCATTCTTTACGCGTAGGTAACCATCATGCAGTAGCCACTTATAGTAATTGACGATTTGGTTCATACGAACACTGGCAGTGCTGTGTGCAAGCTCGCCTTGCTTTATTTGCTTGAGCAGGTGAGAGCGGTACAGGTAAGTTGGTTTGAGCCGTTTGACTGGCGGGAATTTATCCCAGCGTAGTCCCTTGTCCTCAAGAAATTGGTAATAGGCACGCAGTGCCTGTGCGCAGGGAGATAGGTCTTCTGCCTTCTTTATTGCCTTGAGATAAAACAGGTAGCTGTTGGCTTCGTGATTGAATACACCATCTTGCGAAAAGAGGGTTGGCAGCGAACCGATATTGTCATTGGAGGGGAGGCAATGGAATGTACCATTATCCAGTTTTTGTAGCTCAGTCTCTTTGAAAACATCGCTGGAGTGTACAAGGTATGTCATAAATTATCCTGAAAAATATCACCGTCCATGTATACAGTATGGACAGTGATTGATTATTTTCCAGATTTATTTACGTGTGTAAGATGCTTTTCCTACACTAACCCCTCATGGTAACGAATTCTTCGCTGCCCGTTGGGTGAATTGCCACAACAGAGTCGAAATCTGCTTTGGTTGCGCCCATTTTCATTGCAACGCCGAAGCCTTGAATCATTTCATCAACAGTAAAACCGATGCCGTGTAGGCCGACTACAGTCTCTTCTTCGCCAGCACATACTAGCTTCATCTTACAAGGTTGACGGTGCTGAGTGACTGCAGTGTACATTGCAGTAAAACCAGACGTGTATACCTTGATGTTGTCTTTGCCGTATTGCTCTTCAGCTTCTTGAGTCGTTAGACCAATAGTGCCGATAGGTGGGTGGCTGAATACAACAGTAGGAACGAGCGTGTAGTCCATCTTCGCGTTTGTTTGCCCGTTGAATAGGCGCTCAGAAAGCTGACGACCGGCTTTAACAGCAACAGGTGTTAGCTCGATGCCACCTTCCATGATGTCACCAACACAGTAGATGCCAGGAACGTTGGTTGCTTGGAACTCGTCGACTTTGATGTAGCCACGGTCGTTGGTTGCAACGCCAGTTGATGCTAGGTTGATAGCGTCAGTGGCTGGGTGGCGACCGATAGCCCAAATTAGGTGGTCAACGTTTTGAGTGTTGCCGTTCTCAAGGTGCAGAGTCAGTGTGCCATCTGCTTCTTTCACTACTTCTTTAGGAACAGAGTGCGTGTGAAGTGTTGGGCCTTCCGCTTCCATTACTTCAACCAGTGTTTCAACAATCATTGGGTCGAAGCTGCGAAGTGGTGACTCTTTACGACAGAACAAGTGTGTCTCTGTGCCAAGTGCACTTAGTACGCCTGCGATTTCTACGGCGATGTAGCCTGCGCCGATTACAGCAACACGTTTAGGTTGCTCCATCAGATCGAAGAAACCGTTTGAGTCGATACCGTGCTCTGCGCCAGGGATGTTTGGAATGGTTGGACGACCACCCACTGCGATCAGGATGTGATCCGCTGTGTAGTGTTCACCGTTAACTTCAACGGTTTTTTCATCTACAAACTTAGCAAAGCCTTTGATTACGTTTATTTTGTTATTACCAAGAACGCGATCGTAAGATTGGTGGATACGACCAATGTACGCTTGACGGTTTTCAACCAGTTTGCCCCAGTTGAAGCCTTTTACGTCAACGTCGAAGCCGTAGTCTTTTGAATATAGGTTGATTGCTTCAGCAACTTGAGCACCGTGCCACATAACCTTTTTAGGAACACAACCAACGTTTACACAAGTACCACCAAGGTCTTGAGCTTCGATAAGTGCAACTTTTGCACCGTGCATTGCTGCGCGGTTAGCTGATGCGATGCCGCCTGAACCGCCGCCGATACAGATGTAATCAAAATGAGTCGCCATTACTTTCTCCATTTATTGAAGGCTGTGGGTACAGTGAGCGCACTGAACACCTACGTCCTATAGATTCTTAAATTGTCTAATTATTATATTGAGGGCAGATCGGTTGAACTCAATCTCCCTGTTTAAAATTTATTCGTGTACGTCACAGTCTGCTGAGTATTCGTCGGAGCATGACGTTAAGTTCGAGATTACTCGGGTACGATCCACTCTACTTTGAAGTGACCGGTTGCCGGCGCAATTGCTTCCTTCAAGAATGGAAGAATTTCGTTCATTTGGCTTTCTAGCTTCCAAGGTGGGTTGATAACAATCATGCCTGATGCTGTCATGCCACGCTCGTTGGTGTCTGGTGATACGCCAAGTTCGATTTGTAGAATCTTGTTGATGCCTAAGCCTTCAAGGCCTTCGATCATATCTTCGATATCACAGCGATTTACCACTGGGTACCAAATTGCGTAGATACCAGTTGCCCAGCGCTTATGGCTTTGAGCAATCGCAGTCACAACATCACGATACTCTTTTGCCAGCTCGTAAGGTGGATCGATAAGAACCAAACCACGACGTTCTTTAGGTGGCAGACTGCCTTTTAGGCGTTGGAAGCCATCTTCTTTATAGATAGATACCTGACGATCGCGGTGGAACTCTTGCTCAAGCAGAGGGTGATCGGCTGGGTGAAGCTCAGTTAATACCATGCGGTCTTGATCACGCAGGTGTGCACGTGCAACACGTGGTGAACCTGGGTAGAAACGCAGTTTTTCGCCATTGTTGAGTGCTGAGATAGACTCAAGGTAGCTTTGAATGTCTTCAGGAAGTTCTGTTTGTGCCCAGACGCGGGCAATACCTTGTTTGTATTCGCCCGTTTTTTCAGACCATTCATGCGTTAAGTCGTAACGACCTACACCAGAGTGAGTGTCATGGTAAACAAAAGGCTTATCCTTCTGTTTCAAAGAATTAAGAATAAGGCTCTGTACGATATGCTTTACTACGTCGGCATGGTTGCCCGCGTGGAAGCTGTGGCGATAACTTAACAAATTAAACTCTCGTAACACTCTCGAATTAGAGTGTGGTTAGTGTAGGTGGGGTTAATTTGACTATTATAACCCCCAATGGACCATAAATTCTCGAACAATTCAGGAACAGCTGTTCGCAATATGCAGTTAGTTATTGGTTCTACTATTGAAATTTGCCTTCATGGGCACTATTTAATAACTATTCGCAGGTGATTTTTTAGGGCGATCCTTAGCCTGATGACTGTAAGACGACCTCATTACAAAAAAGACGAAAGTCTCTAAAGCCAAAGGAATGTTTATATGTCTAATCCGCTATTAACCTTCACGGACTTACCTCCGTTTTCACAGATCAAACCTGAGCACGTTAAGCCAGCGGTTGAGCAAGTGATTGAAGAGTGTCGCAACAAGATAGAACAAGTACTTGAAGGTAATACTTCACCAAGCTGGGACAACCTCGTTGCTCCAATTGATGAAGTGGATGATCGTTTAGGCCGCATTTGGTCACCTGTAAGCCATATGAATTCTGTGATGAACAGCGACGAACTGCGTGACGCTTATGAGAGCTGCCTGCCTGTACTTTCTGAGTACGGCACGTGGGTCGGCCAACACAAAGGTTTGTTCGAAGCGTATAAAGCGATCAAGGCGAGCGAAGCATTCTCGGCATTAAACCAAGCTCAACAAAAAACCATCACTGACGCACTGCGTGATTTTGAATTATCAGGCATTGGCTTACCAGCGGACGAACAGCATCGCTACGGTGAGATCAGTAAGCGCCAGTCTGAGCTAGGTTCTCAATTCTCAAATAACGTGCTTGATGCAACCATGGGTTGGAGCAAGCAGATCACAGACGTCGCTGAACTGGCCGGTATGCCTGAATCAGCACTGGCGGCAGCACAAGCCGCGGCAGAAGCTAAAGAGCAAGAAGGTTACCTACTGACTCTGGATATCCCATCATACCTACCGGTGATGACGTACTGTGATAACCAAGAACTGCGTAAAGAGCTTTACGAAGCTTACGTAACTCGCGCTTCAGATCGCGGTCCAAATGCAGGTAAGTGGGACAACACTGAGATCATCACAGAACAACTTAAGCTGCGTCACGAGATCGCACGTATGCTTGGCTTTAGCACTTACAGCGAAAAATCTCTGTCGACTAAGATGGCAGAAACGCCAGACCAAGTACTTGGTTTCCTTAACGACCTAGCAGTAAAAGCCAAACCACAAGGTGAGCGCGAAGTAGAAGAGCTACGTCAGTTTGCTGAGAAAGAGTTTGGTGTCTCTGAGCTAAACCTGTGGGACATCGCTTACTACAGCGAGAAACAAAAACAGAACTTGTTCGAGATCTCTGATGAAGAGCTTCGTCCATACTTCCCTGAGTCGAACGCAGTGTCTGGTTTGTTCGAAGTACTAAACCGTGTGTTTGGTATGTCTGTGACTGAGCGTGAAGGTGTGGATACATGGCATGATTCAGTGCGTTTCTTCGACATCTTCGATGCGACAGGCACATTGCGCGGTAGCTTCTACCTAGATCTATACGCACGTGAACACAAGCGTGGTGGCGCTTGGATGGATGACTGTCGCGGTCGTCGCATTACTCAATCTGGTGAACTACAGACGCCTGTTGCTTACCTAACGTGTAACTTCAACAAACCAGTCGGTGACAAACCAGCACTGTTTACTCACGATGAAGTGGTCACGTTATTCCACGAATTTGGCCACGGTATCCACCACATGTTAACGCAAGTTGAAGCGGGCGCAGTCGCGGGTATCAACGGTGTGCCTTGGGATGCCGTTGAGCTACCAAGTCAGTTCCTAGAAAACTGGTGTTGGGAAGAGGAAGCGCTGTCGTTCATTTCTGGTCACTTCGAAACAGGTGAAGCGCTACCAAAAGAGATGCTAGAGAAAATGCTAGCGGCGAAGAACTTCCAATCTGCGATGTTTATCCTGCGTCAGCTAGAGCTTGGCCTGTTCGATTTCACACTGCACACAGAGTACGATCCTGAAGTCGGTGCGCGCGTACTAGAAACGCTAGCCGACGTGAAGTCTAAGGTATCGGTATTGCCAAGCCTTGATTGGAACCGCTTCTCGCACAGCTTTGGGCATATCTTTGCTGGTGGCTACAGCGCGGGTTACTACAGCTACCTATGGGCAGAAGTATTGTCTGCAGATGCGTTCTCTGCATTTGAAGAAGAGGGTATCTTCAACACTGAAACCGGTAATCGCTTCCTGAACAACATCCTTGAAATGGGTGGTAGTGAAGAGCCAATGGAGCTGTTCAAACGCTTCCGTGGTCGTGAGCCTCAAATCGACGCGATGCTGCGTCATGCGGGTATCAGCGCTTAATATTGTGCTAGTCAGAATGTGAAAAGAGCCTCCTTGTGAGGCTCTTTTTGTATCGATTTATCAAATGACTATGGATTCACATTGCGGTTGATAGGGTTCTGCAATGAAATCAATGTCTCAGTTGATTGAACCTCGTCAATCGCCTGCAATTTATCAATCAGTACGAACTGCAACTCTTCGATCGATTTACACATCAGTTTAACGAAAATGTTGTAGGCGCCAGTGGTGTAGTAAGCCTCAACCACTTCATCTAATGCATTAAGCTTGGCAATGGCTGAGTGGTAGTCGCGAGCTGCGTTAAGGTTGATACCAATAAAACAACACACGTCGTAACCAAGCTTCTTGGTGTTTACCACAACCTCGGTTCGCTCAATAATGTCGGCCGATCTCATCTTTTCGATACGAACGTGAATCGTCGCGGGGCTGACATCGAATTTCTTTGCCATTTCAGCATAAGGCGTGCGCGCATCTTCCATTAAGGTTTTGAGAATGGCACGGTCTAGATCATCCAGACGAGCTGTAGTTGTGGACATGCATAATCCTTAGGGTGAATAAAAAACATACCGGCTTTAGTACACATCATAGCCAAGGGTGATAATATTAGCAGCAACTATAGTGTTAGGGTGAATTCAGTGCGATTTTCGTTGTTTTTGATTGTTATGTGTTGGAGTGCTTTTGTTTCAGCTCAAACAAAAGATGTGTTGGTTATTCACTCTTATCATCAGGGTTTTTTCTGGACTGATGATTTCCACAAAGGATTATCAGAAGAACTGGACCGTGATCGACTATCGTATCGAGTTGTTTATTTGGATAGTAAACGAACTCAAAACCCAGAATACTTAGAGCGCGTTTATCAGCTTTATCACACCAAGTTGATGCATGAAGAATTTGCTGCGGTTGTAGTCAGTGACAATAACGCCCTTAATTTAATGAAGCGCCTTGCGCCCGATCTCAAAGATACGCCAGTAATCTTTGGTGGCATCAACAATTTCTCCCCTGAAATGATTGAAGGTTTGAACGCGACAGGTATTACTGAAGATATTGATCTAGAAGGTAATATTGAGTTAATCCAACGCCTTCAAACAAACGTAAAGAAGATATACATTGTTACTGACCATTCAGTAACAGGTGAGGCTATCCGCTCACAAGTTGATAGTTCTATTAAAACCAACCCAAATTTTTCCGGTTTGGTGGAGCATTATGTCCCCAATTCTTACCAAGAATTAATAGCGTTTTCTCAGCGAACTGATCTCGGTCAGAGTTTATTGTTTTGGGCATACTATCGCGATGCTAAAGGCAACGTGAGTAGCGTTGAGGACTGGCGTCAATTGAACATTAAAACCCAAATGCCGCTGTATATGGTACACGATTTGGGGCTAGGTTTTGGGGCGATTGGTGGTGTCATTCAAAGTGGAAAAACTCAAGGCCGAGATACAGGGCGTGTTTTATTGAAGGTGCTTGCTAATCCAAATCAGCCATTGCCCCCTATTGCTGCTGGTTCCTCAGAGATTAAGCTCGACTATCAACAACTCTCTCGTTGGAATCTGGGAACTGAGAATGAAGCTTCAATTACTTTTCTCAATAAGCCTAAATCATTCCTGACGCGTTACCGCGATGAAATTCGAACCATAGTTTTGCTGTTTCTGGTTATGTCGAGTGTTATCGCGACCTTGATTTACTACCTCAACCGCCTTAAGAAAAGTGAGCGTGCTAGCCGACAAAGCCAGCTGTTACTGGAGTCGATATTCGATCAAAGTCTACAGTACATGGGTATTCTTGATAAAGGCGGTGTACTGCTGTCGAGCAACAGTAAGCTGCATGAGCTTCTTTATAATCAAGGTTATAAATTAGGAACACCTCTCCAAGAATATTGGGAGGATGCCGCTGGCGAAGCGCTGAAGGAGTATTTTGCTGAAAGGGATGATTATCCAACCCTACGATTTGAGGCTGAGGTATGGTGCCGTGATCGTGGTGGAATGGTGCTAGATATCTCTTTAAAGCCGATGCCGAGCAGTGAAGAGGACACCATTCAGTTCTTATTTGAAGCTCGTGATGTTACCTCACGAAAGCTTGCTGAGAACAAATTGTTCCAACGTGAAGCGAATCTCAAACTGTATTACGACAAGCAGCCGGTGATGATGATTACACTGGATGTCAATAATCGCATTCAGCAAGTGAACCAGTTTGCTGAAGAATTACTAGGTTATCCACTTGATCTGCTTTTGGGGCATCGCCCTAGAGAATTTTATGTGGATGAGAACGCGATGATTCCTCGTCATATCTTGTTGCAACCACAGCACAAAATTCGCGGCGTGTGGCGTCGTGATATCGAGTATCGTCATGCGGACGGTAGAACGATCTGGATTCGTGAAAATATTCGTCCATTGGTCGACTCGGGTCAGCTGTTGATTGTGGGAGAGGATATTACTGAAACCCGCGAACTTTCTGAAAAGTTAGAATACCAAGCGCGTTATGACCTGCTTACAGACACTTTCAACCGCAACCACTTTGAGCAAGAGCTACAAAAGGCGCTGAAAGAGGTCGAGAGTCATATGAGAACTCATGCGATGTTGTTCTTAGATTTGGACCAATTGAAAGTATTGAACGATACTGCTGGGCATGAAGCGGGTGATGCCGCGATCTTATTTAGCGCTAATCTGATAGAAGATGTGCTTCCTTACAATGCTGTGTTAGCTCGGATGGGGGGAGATGAGTTTGCGGTATTAATCAAAGACTGTACTGAGCGAGATGCTGTCAATGTCTGTCACAGTATTATATCGATGATGAGTGAGAATCCATTCTTATGGGGTGATATTCACCTCAATCTTACTTGTTCTATCGGAATTCGATTGATTGACCATACTGCCGCTTCATCACAAATGGTGCATGCACAGGCGGATGCCGCTTGCCATGCCGCTAAAGAGGAAGGGCGAAATCGTTATCACCTTTATCATCTAGATGATGAAGATCTGCGCCGTCGCCATTTAGAAATGGAATGCGTTAACTTGGTACACGAAGCCTTAGCCAATGATCGCTTGGAGTTATTTGCCCAACGTATTCTTGGTCTAGAGGAAAATAGCAACAAAATGCACTTTGAGATACTGGTGCGGATCAAGAACGTCCAAGGTGAGTACATTTCACCGGGGATCTTCATGCCAGCCTCCGAGCGCTATAACATCGCGCATTTGATTGATCGCCAAGTCGTCAGTCAGACGTTGAATTGGTTGGAGCAACGCCCACATCTCGTTGATGATTTGGGGATGTGTTCGATAAACCTTTCTGGTCACTCGATGGGTAACCGAGAGTTTGTTGAATTCTTGATTGAAAGTTTGGCGAGCTCATCAGTGCCTTGCCATAAGGTTTGTTTAGAGATCACTGAAACGGCCGCCATGAGTAATATGAAGCAGGCAATCAACTTCTTTACTCGAATTAAAGAGCTCGGCTGTTTGATTGCTCTGGATGATTTTGGTTCAGGCTTGTCGTCATTCGGATATCTGAAGGCATTACCCGTTGATATTGTGAAAATTGATGGCCTGTTTGTGCGTGATATTGATGTTAACGAGATGGACTATGTGATGGTTCGTTCGATCAATGATTTAGCGAAGCAGATGGGCAAGCACACGGTGGCTGAATTTGTTGAAAATACTCAGGTTCTCGATAAGTTGATTGAACTCGGTGTTAACTATGCCCAGGGCTATGTTATTGGTCGACCGAAGCCACTGGCTGAGCTTGTTGAAGAGTTAAGGCAAGAACGAGAGATCGAGTAATTGGTTTAGGTAAGCCGACCGAGCTGTGAATACTTTTCACCGCTAATATGTATTGTTGAGGCAATCAGGTAAACTGGTTGCCTCTTTTATTTTGAATACCACTGTCTGTTGGAGACGACCTTGCAACTACAACTGATTTGCGAAGATGCTACCCAAATCGATCATTTAAATGACTTAGCGACCCGTTGGAATTTATCTCATGATGAAAGCAGCGAGTTTGCTTTGGTACTGACTCGCGAGCGACTTGAGCTACGTAAAGTCGATGAACCTAAGCTTGGCGCTATTTTTGTTGATTTAGTCGGAGGCGCAGTCGGTCACAGACGTAAGTTTGGTGGTGGTAAAGGTCAGGCAATTGCTAAGGCGGCAGGTCTAAACAAAGGCGCAACGCCAACTATTCTTGATGGTACTGCAGGCTTAGGGCGCGACGCGTTTGTGTTGGCTTCGCTGGGCTGTAAAGTGCAGATGGTAGAGCGACATCCAGTTGTGGCTGCATTATTGGATGACGGCCTGCAGAGAGCACAACAAGACCCAGACATCGGTGGTTGGGTTAGCGAACGTATGAAGTTGATTCACGCTTCAAGTCACGATGCGCTGGATAAACTTAGCAACGACCCTAACTTCGAACAGCCTGATGTGGTGTACCTCGATCCTATGTACCCACACCCAGAGAACAAGAAGAAGTCGGCTTTGGTTAAGAAAGAGATGCGAGTATTCCAATCTTTGGTTGGCGCCGATCTGGATGCCGATGGCTTGTTTGAGCCTGCGATGAAGCTGGCAACGAAGCGCGTTGTGGTCAAAAGACCGGATTACGCAGCATGGTTAGACGAGCAAAAACCGAGCATGGCAATCGAAACTAAAAAGAACCGTTTTGATGTGTATGTGAAAGCATCAATGACTTAGAGACACACTAAGAAAGTTTCCCGTCATAAATACGATAAATTGGCATTTAACACTTGCGATAGTCGCGTTACGGATGTATATCTAACTAAGAATCATTATTATTCTTAGCTGGAGTTGTAGCATGGCTAAACGCTTTTGTAAGTTAAACCGTCGAGATATCACTGAACACCTAGGAGAGATCCACAGCTTGGTTACTGAACCTAAGTTTGTGTGTCGTTCTTGTGCGCGTTCTTCGGCGGATCAAGCAAACCTATGCAAACCAACCGCAATTCCACCTCTTGGCTGTCAAAATAAACCCGTTGAAGAAAAAGCCGCATGCGGCCTGTTAGCGGAAACATTACCTGCACCCGAGCTATCACTTGCTGAAATCAACGAGACCCTTGAACCTGTTGTTCAAATGTTCGATCCAGCCGTTGCTGATATTGCCGCTGATGTTGTAGATAAAAAAGCATCACAGAAAAAAGCCAAACTGAAAAAACGAATCGCTAATGCGAGTTGTGATGAAAAAGCCGATCTCAAGCGAGCGAAGAAAGCGGCCAAAAAACAAGAGAAGTACAACAAAAAACTCGCGAAGATGATTAAGAAGCAGCAAAAGCTGTTTAAGAAAAGTCAAAAACTGGAAAGTCACCTTGAACGTATCAACCTACAACTTGATGACGTCGCTTTCACTGAAACCAAGACTCAGGTAGTGAGCCATAGTCACATTCACTGAAACTGGTACGGATAACTTATTGCTACAACGATGATTTAAAAAGAGCGACCTAAGGTCGCTCTTTTGCTTTTTGGGGTTATCCGAGCCAATTCATTTAGCTCTGTTCATTTAGCTTAGTTTAGTTTAGTTAACTAAGCTCAGTGAAAGCGGTTAGGCGTTGCTTGTGGATCTCGCAACACGCTTTTTCACCCATGTCTCGTTGACGAACAGAGAGAACAAGATAACCGCGCCGCCAATGGCCAATCGAACCAAGTCGACGTCTCTGTTCCAAATCAGGATGTTCACTACAAGGCCAGCTGGAACTAAGGCGTTGTTCATTACAGCCAGTGCACCAGCATTCACCATGCATGCACCTTTATTCCACATAAAGTAACCTAACCCCGAAGCAATCAAGCCAAGGTAAATCAGGATGCCCCATTGAAGCGTGGTTGTTGGCAGCTTCTCAGGGTTACCTAAGAGTATGAAAGCAACCGAAGCGACGCATAACGCACCCAAATAGAAGTAACCAAATACTGTGCGCTGAGGTAACTCTGTCGATTCCTTCTCCATCACTACTTTGTAAGCAACTTGGCCGATAGCAAAGCACAGGTTTGCACCTTGGACTACGAGGAAACCGACTAAAAAGTTTTCGTTGATGCCCGCGAATTTAATGAATACAGCGCCCAATACAGCAATCGCCGCTGTCACTAAATACCACGGAGAGAATTGTCCTTTGAGGAAGTCATAAATAAGCGTGACGTAAATTGGGGTAAAAACGGTAAACAGAAGGACTTCAGGAACGGATAGCAGCAAGAAAGACTGGTAATAGAAGCAGTACATCAGCCCAAGCTGGATGCCACCAATAGCCATCAACTTAGCGATCAGCTTACGCGAGATACCTCGAAACTTCAGGAAAGGAAGAAATACAATGCCAGCAAGGGCAACACGCATTAATACAGAGAACCAAGAATCAACCTGACCAGCAAGGTAAACGCCGATCAGACTAAAAGAGAAGGCCCATAAGAGGGTAACACTAGCTAAATAGCTCATATAAAAACTTCGTTAATAAGATATGAGCTGTATGTTACCTAACCTTAATTCATTAGTCTTCTGAATCTCTTAGAGGCACGACCAGCATATCAACCGGCGAGGCATTGATCAGTTGTCGTGTTGAAGAGAGCAGTTTGCTCCAGAAGTCTTGATGGTGCCCACAAACCACTAAATCAACATTGAATTCATTGATGGTGTCACACAGTTCATGACTCAGGTCGCCGCTGCCCACTAAGGTGTGGGTGATAGGGTATTGAGCGTGTTCTGCAAAATTTTGTAGCTGAACTCGAGATGCTTCCATCGCGTTGTGTTGGGTTTCTGCCATGTTGATATCAATAAGGCCGGTATAGAGCTCTGCATAATTAATATCGATATGGATAAAAGAGACTTTGGCTTCCAATGGCTTAGCCAATGCTACCGCTTTATCCACAAGTAATTTGCTGTCATCTGATAAATCGACTGCGACCAAAATATGTTTGTAACTCATATCGCTACCTCTTCTATTCATTGCCTAACTAAAGACTAGCACTATGCAATGCCTTTTTTTGCTGAAGTGATCTCATATCCACTGTCTTGCGTAATGTTTGCTCGAAATATTGGTTAACTAATGGCCTGCGAGATATTCATAAAATAGTGATATAGTAGAGAAAACTGAAGATGTAATTAGGAGTCTTAAATGCTATCAAAAACTATGGTAGAGCAACTGAACGATCAAATTAATCTAGAATTTTTCTCATCCAACCTATACTTACAAATGAGTGCTTGGTGTGAAGACAAAGGATTTGAAGGTGCAGCAGAGTTTCTGCGTGTTCATGCAGTCGAAGAAATGGAACACATGCAGCGTCTTTTTACTTACGTAAGTGAGACAGGTGCAATGCCAATTTTAGGTGCGATTGAAGCGCCAAAACATGAATTTGATAGCCTTGGGGCTGTGTTCCGTGAAACTTACGAACATGAGCAAATGATTACTCAAAAGATCAACAAACTGGCTCACGTTGCTTTCAGCACACAAGATTACTCAACCTTTAACTTCCTGCAATGGTACGTTGCAGAGCAACACGAAGAAGAGAAGTTGTTTAAAGGTGTATTGGATAAGCTAGAGCTTGTTGGTGAAGACGGTAAAGCACTGTTCTTTATTGATAAAGACCTAGCGCAATTGGCAAAAGATGGTTCATCTTCAATTATGGAAGCTCCTGCCGTTTAGGTAGTACGAGAAAGACACTGATTATCTTTTTCTTTTGAGTTTTCTTATGAAGATGTAAGGAGGAAAGGATGATCAGCGGCGACACTATTCTATTTGCACTAATGGTTGTGACTTGTGTGAACTGGGCGCGTTACTTTACTGCGCTAAGAACACTCATTTATATTATGCGAGAAGCACACCCTCTACTATATCAACAAGTAGATGGAGGCGGTTTTTTCACAACCCATGGCAATATGACCAAACAGGTTCGCCTGTTTAGTTACATCAAAAGCAAAGAGTATCACCACCATCACGACGAAGTTTTTACGTCGAAGTGCGATCGTGTAAGGCAGTTATTCATACTCTCTTCTGCTCTGTTAGGTGTAACCTTGCTGTCTTCTTTCATCGTCTAAGTCATTTAGTACGATTGAAGTAGAGCTTAGATTTTTGGTGTAAAGCTTCGGTTGTTGGTTCGCCAAGCCAAACAGTGGCTTGCTGCTGTCTGCAAATTGTACAATTGAACATCAATTGCAAAGTTTAAAATTGCCGCTAAAATAGCGATCAATTAGTAAGGATGTGCTGTTTATGCACATCCTTTTTTATTGATGGCATTTCGAGAACAGGGCGTACTCGGGCTGCACAAGTGAAGAAAAGCAGAACCACATGAGTGAAAAATTTGATGTAATCGTAATTGGTGCGGGTGCCGCGGGCTTAATGTGTGCTGCGGAAGCGGGCAAACGCGGCCGACGAGTGCTGGTGGTTGATCATGCAAAGAAACCAGGCAGAAAAATTTTAATCTCAGGTGGCGGTCGTTGTAACTTTACTAACTATGATGTTTCAGCCAACAATTTCCTGTGTAACAACCCTCACTTCGTGAAGTCAGCTTTATCTCAATACACCAACTGGGATTTTATCTCGATGGTGAGCAAGTACGGCATTGAGTTCGAAGAGCGCGATCACGGTCAGTTGTTCTGTGTGAATGACCACACAGCAAAAGACATCGTGAGCATGCTGCTTGACGAGTGTAAGCAAGCGAAAGTCGAACAACGCTACCGTTGTGATGTTCATTCCATCGAAAAAACAGACGCTGGCTTCAAGATGCACCTCAATACCGACGAAGTTGAGTGTGACTCACTCGTAGTAGCGACAGGCGGTTTGTCTATGCCTAAGCTAGGCGCAACGCCATTTGGCTATAAGATTGCAGAGCAGTTTGGTTTGTCTGTAATGCCGACTACAGCGGGGCTAGTACCATTCACGCTGCATAAAGAAGACAAAGAAGCTTTCGCTGAGCTTTCTGGTATCGCAATTCCTGCCGAGATCACCGCGCAAGACGGAACCTTGTTCAAAGAAGCATTGTTGTTTACTCACCGCGGCCTATCGGGTCCTTCAGTACTGCAAATTTCTTCGTTCTGGAAAGCGGGTCAGTCGGTTTCGATTAATCTAGTACCTGAAGTCGATGTAGCTGAACTGCTGGCTAACTCTCGCGAGAAGCACCCAAATCAGAGCTTGAAGAACACCTTAGCAAAAGCACTACCAAAGCGTTTCGTGGAAGTGTTGATTGACCGCAAAGAGCTGGAAGACAAGCCGCTCAAGCAGTTCAATGAAAAACAGCTGAACGAGATCGTAGATCACCTAGAAAATTGGAAAATCGCGCCAAACGGCACCGAAGGTTACCGAACGGCCGAAGTAACTCTAGGCGGTGTGGACACCAATCACCTATCTTCAAAAACCATGGAATGTAAGAGCGTTTCTGGCCTCTATTTCATTGGTGAAGTAATGGACGTAACAGGTTGGCTTGGTGGTTATAACTTCCAATGGTGTTGGAGTTCTGGCTTTGCAGCGGGTCAGTGGGTTTAAGCTTTTAGCTTACTCACTAGATTTTAAATTACATAAAAATGGCGAGTCATACGACTCGCCATTTTTGTATCTAACATTGTGTTCTAGCTCTAGATTCGGCTTTATAGATAGCTTTTCGTTCTCAATCGAATCTTTTAGCGTTTATTTACGCAGCTTTGTTTTTTGAAAACTTGATCTGTTGAATCACCAAACCAGCAATAATCAGCATCAAACCAAATAGTGTCGCGGGGTGAATCTCTTCGCCAATAATGGTTGAAAGTAGCATCAACGAGATAAACGGTGAGGCGAAAATTAGGTTGCTGATACGTGCCGTATTGTTGGTTAGCTTGAGTGCTGATAGCCACAAGACAAAGGTAATGCCCATCTCGAATAGGCCAACGTAAGTCACGGCCATCCAACCTTTCGCTGTGATTTGGCTAAAGCTCTCGCCTTCATAAAGGGTTAAACCAATTGCGAATGGCAATGCCACTAAGAACCCAAGTAATACACCCACCACAGGGTCAGCTTTATTTTTGGTATTGAGAATCCAGTACCCTGCCCACAGCAGTGTTGAAAGCAGAGCAAGTGCCACACCGAGTGGGCTATCGAATTGCATGCCTAGCACATCGCCTTTGGTAGCAATCACTACCACACCCGCATAGCTGAAGGTACACGCCACCCAATCTTGTTTACGAATCTTTTGCCCTAGAAAAACCGCTGCCATTAGAGTCAGTGTGATCGCCCAACTGTAGTTGATGGCTTGCGCTTGAGAAGCTGGCAGTAGGTCGTAGGCTTTGAATAGAATCAGGTAATAGGCTAGAGGATTGACCAAACCGAGCAGCAAGTAATACCAAGGGTTTGAAAGAAACGTGGTACTCAGTTGAGAAAGCTTACCTTGAAACGCGCAAACCGCGATCAGCGCAATCGACGACACAATACTGGCGATGGTCAGCATTTGAATCGGTGAAAACTCAGCAAGGGTCAGCTTAAAAGCAGTAGCGACTGTTGACCACAGCAATACCGCAGCAAGGCCAAAGCCCAAGGCACGACGTTCGTTCATAGCAACTCATTCTAATTTGATGGGACAGAATACGGATCGCTTAGTCTATCTGTCGAATTTTAATACGGCAAACTGGACATTTATCCAGTATCAAAATACCATTTAATGAGTTATTTCCAATTAGGCTAAATCATTATCATGCAATGGATTATCGAACATCAGGCAACGCTTATTGCTGCTATTTCCGGCGCGCTCGTCAGCGGCGGTGTGGTGGGCTGGTGGATCAAACTGAAGTTCTCTTTTCAGCAGCGACTTCTTGAACAGCAACTAGAGTCCGATCGTTTGCTGCATGAGTCTCAACAATCTCAGCTTAAATCCTCGCTCGCAGAGGCGCAACAAGAGCTTGATGAGTTAGATGATGACCGAGACAAAGCGGCATTTGAACTTAAGCAGGCCCATGGCAAGGTGATGGCTGCGATGGAGAAGCTGCGCTATTTTGAAGCAGTGAAGCAAGAGCGCCAGCAGTATGCCGACGATATTAATGTTCTTAAGGAGCATAAGTCTGAGTTGGAGGCTGAGCTTCGCGAACAAGAAGCTAGGCACGACCAAGAAAACCTCGCCAACAGTGAAAAACTGCAATTGTTAGAGCAGGCAGAGTCCCGATTGAAACAGCAGTTCGAACTGTTAGCGAATCAACTGTTTGAGAGCAAAACCGCCAAGGTCGATCAACAAAACAAGCAAAGCTTAGAGGGTTTGTTATCACCGCTGAGAGAGCAGTTAGAGGGCTTTAAGAAGCAGGTTAATGATAGCTTCAGTCAAGAAGCCAAAGAACGTCACACCTTGGTACACGAACTGAAGAACCTACAACGTCTCAATGAGAGCATGACGCGTGAAGCGGTTAACCTGACTCAAGCGCTAAAGGGTGATAATAAACAACAAGGTAACTGGGGCGAGGTGGTACTGGCTCGCGTGTTGGCGGATTCTGGCTTACGAGAAGGCCATGAATATCAAACTCAGGTGAACCTACAAAACGATGCCGGCAAGCGTTATCAACCCGATGTAATTGTCCATCTGCCACAAGATAAGCAAGTGGTGGTCGATTCGAAAATGGCTTTGGTGGCATTTGAGCGCTACTTCAACGCTGAGACCGATCAACAACGTGATGCAGCACTGCGTGATCACTTGGCTTCATTGCGCGCGCACATTAAAGGCTTGAGTCAGAAGGATTATCATCAGCTCAAAGGTATACAGAGCCTTGATTATGTATTGATGTTTATTCCGGTAGAACCCGCGTTTCAAGTCGCGATTCAAGCTGACCCTAGCTTGGTCAAAGACGCGATGGAACAAAACATTATCTTGGTCAGCCCTACGACCTTGCTGGTGGCACTGCGTACCATTGATAACTTGTGGCGCAACGAAAGACAGAACCAGAATGCACAAATCATTGCGGAGCGGGCGAGCAAACTTTACGACAAGCTGCGCTTGTTTGTTGATGATATGGAAGGTCTTGGTAGCTCATTAGACAGAGCTAATCAAAGCTACCAAGGTGCCATGAATAAGCTGGTGACTGGTCGTGGTAACGTGATTCGTCAGGCCGAAAGCTTTAAGCAATTGGGTGTTGAGGTGAAGAAACCTATCTCGGTTGGCTTGGCGGAAATCGCTCAAAATGAGGCTTTTTCAGAAAATGCCTCCTTAGTAGAAAGACAACCCGCTGAGGATAAAGTAAACTAATCGGCCGCAGCGCCTCTAAAGAGAGAGTGTACTGTCGATGAGAACTTACCATGGTAGATAACAGCATTATGGACACAAGCGTGCAGACAAATTCAGCAGTAGAGTCAGAAACCACACACTTTGGTTTCGAAACAGTCGCGAAAGACCAAAAAGTCGCGAAAGTAGCAGAGGTATTTCACTCTGTAGCCGCTAAATACGACATCATGAATGACTTAATGTCGGGTGGTGTTCACCGCTTGTGGAAGCGATTCACGATTGATTGCAGTGGCGTTCGCCCGGGTCAACGTATCCTCGATCTTGGTGGTGGTACTGGTGACCTTACTGCGAAATTCTCGCGCATTGTTGGTGAAAAAGGCCACGTGGTTCTTGCTGATATCAACAACTCAATGCTGAATGTTGGCCGCGATAAACTGCGTGATAGCGGTATTGTCGGCAATGTACATTACGTTCAAGCTAATGCTGAAGAGCTGCCATTCCCAGACAACTACTTCGATTGCATTACCATCAGCTTCTGTCTGCGTAACGTAACCGATAAAGACCAAGCGCTGCGTTCAATGTACCGCGTACTTAAGCCGGGTGGTCGTCTGTTGGTTCTTGAGTTTTCTAAGCCAGTGCTTGAGCCACTATCAAAGGTTTACGACGCATACTCTTTCCACCTATTGCCAAAAATGGGTGAGCTGATTGCTAACGATGCAGACAGCTACCGTTACCTTGCAGAATCTATCCGCATGCACCCTAACCAAGAGACTTTGGAAGGCATGATGCAGGAAGCGGGTTTCGAGAATACTAAATATTTCAACCTAACGGGCGGCATTGTTGCGCTGCACCGTGGTTACAAGTTCTAGTCGAACTTGGTAGCAGGCTCGTTGAGTGTGCTAAAAAATAAGAATAAAGATACAACGGATAGGTTAACGCTTATCCGTTTTCAAAGGTAAGGACAGTCATGCCATTTGATCCATTGGTCACCGCGGTTATTGAAACCTCTTTAAATACTTTCGTGAACGATGATCCAGCTTTGGTTCGTCGTTTGTCTCGTTTAAAGGGGCAGATCATTCAAGTTAATTTGAAAGAGCTGAACAAAACTCTCACTTTCGTTTTTAGCCAACAAATCGATGTGTTGTCTGACTACGAAGGACAACCTGATTGCTACCTATCTTTGAACCTCTCGGTACTGCCAGAACTGCGTGAGCAATCGAACATCACCAAACTGATCAAGCAAGATAAGCTGATCTTAGAGGGTGATATTCAACTGGCTCAGAAATTTGCTCAGCTAATGACAGACTGCAAGCCTGACTTGGAAGAGTGGCTATCGCGCGTGACGGGAGATGTGGTTGCCCATACCTTGGTACAAGGCGTTAAGAATGTTGGTGGCCTTGTGGCTAAGCAAGCGACTAAGCATCAAAACCATCTCGCTCAGGTATTAACTGAAGAGTGGAAGATTGCACCAGCGCCATTAGAAGTGGCACATTTTTGCGATCAGGTTGACGACGTGAAAAGCTCAGCTGCACGTCTTGAAGCTAAACTGAACGCTCTGTTGGAGAAAGCATGACCCCAACAGAACTGAAACGTCTTTATCATATTATCAAGGTACAGTTGGAATACGGCCTTGATGAGTTGATGCCTGAGCACCAGTTGACCAAGGCTCTTTTGCTGGCGAGAAAGTCACTGTTTTGGCTCAAGAACAAACATCAAGATAAAGAATTGGGTCATCGCTTGCGTTTAGCGTTGCAAGAATTAGGGCCTGTTTGGATTAAGTTTGGTCAGATGATGTCAACGCGTCGCGACCTATTTCCTCCTCATATCGCTGACCAATTGGCTTTATTACAAGACCAAGTGGCGCCATTTGATGGTCAATTGGCTAAGCGAGACATGGAAAAAGCGCTCGGTGGTAGCCTAGATAACTGGTTTACCGACTTTGATATCGAGCCATTGGCTTCTGCTTCTATCGCTCAGGTGCATACCGCGAAGCTCAAGGAGAGTGGTCGCGAGATTGTTCTGAAGGTTATTCGCCCTGATATTCGCCCGGTGATTGACGCAGATCTAAAACTGATGCACCGAATGGCGCGTATAGTCGCTAAGTCGCTTCCTGAAGCACGTCGTTTGAAACCGGTTGAAGTCGTTCACGAGTACGAAAAAACGTTACTTGATGAACTAGACCTGCGCCGAGAGGCGGCCAATGCGATTCAACTACGACGTAATTTTGAAGGCAGTGAAGAGCTGTATGTTCCAGAGGTTATCCCTGATCTAAGCAGCGAAACCCTGATGGTGTCAGA
Organism: Vibrio sp. 10N.247.310.24; assembly: GCF_041467175.1. NCBI lineage: Bacteria > Pseudomonadati > Pseudomonadota > Gammaproteobacteria > Vibrionales > Vibrionaceae > Vibrio > Vibrio sp. 10N.247.310.24. The sequence goes on along the minus strand of NZ_JBFSUD010000027.1, from coordinate 31,741 downwards.
GCGTATCTACGGTATTCAAGTATCCGATATTGAAACGCTAGAAGCCAACGGCACCAACATGAAATTGCTCGCGGAACGTGGCGTGACGGTATTCTTCACCCAAGTATTCCGAGACAGCTTTTTCCATGCAGACATGCACCCGGGCAACGTATTCGTTAACCCAGAGAATCCAGATAACCCTCAGTGGATTGGTTTGGATTGTGGCATTGTCGGCACGCTCAACAGTGAAGATAAGCGCTATTTAGCAGAGAACCTGTTGGCTTTCTTTAATCGAGATTATCGTAAAGTCGCCGAGCTGCACGTTGATTCGGGTTGGGTGCCACACGACACCAACGTCAATGATTTTGAGTTCGCGATCCGTATGGTGTGTGAGCCAATTTTTGCAAAACCACTTGGTGAGATCTCATTTGGCCATGTGTTGCTAAACTTATTTAATACAGCAAGACGTTTCAACATGGAGGTTCAGCCTCAGTTGGTACTTCTACAGAAGACCTTGTTGTATGTGGAAGGGCTAGGTCGTCAGTTGTATCCGCAACTTGATTTGTGGGCAACCGCCAAGCCTTTCCTTGAAACCTGGATGATGAATCAGGTGGGGCCGCAAGCTGTGATCAATGCAGTAAAAGAGCGCGCGCCATTCTGGGCAGAAAAACTGCCAGAGCTGCCAGAGCTGCTTTATGACAGCTTGCGCCAAGGTAAAGCGATGAACCACAGAATGGATCAGCTTTATCAAGGTTACCGAGATAGTAAGCGTCAGCAAGCAACTGGAAAGTTTTTGTTTGGCGTTGGAGCCACTTTAGTCGTATGCTCCGCAATATTAGTTTCAAGCCCTTATGAGCAGCTATCTATGGGCTGTGGCATCGCAGGTGTCACATTTTGGTTGCTTAGTTGGCGAGCTTACCGTCGTTAGACAGTAGACTCTCTTAATATTTTTTATGTGTAGACAGACCCGAGGACAATGACAATGGGTGGTATCAGTATTTGGCAACTTCTAATCATTGCTGTAATTGTAATTTTACTTTTCGGAACAAAGAAACTGCGCGGTATGGGTGGTGACTTAGGTTCAGCGGTGAAAGGCTTCAAAAAAGCGATGAGCGATGAAGACAAGCCTGCAGATAAGAAAGATGCAGACTTTGAACCAAAGAATATTGAACAGCAGAAGACAGAAGCTAGCGCTGAAACAACTGCTGAAACAAAGAAAGACAAAGAGCAGGCGTAAATCGTGTTTGATATCGGTTTTTGGGAACTGGTATTAATATCTGTCGTTGGGTTAGTGGTTTTAGGACCTGAGCGTTTGCCCGTGGCGATTCGTAGTATTTCCAAGTTTGTTGGACAAGCGAAAAGCATGGCAAACAGTGTGAAAGATGAACTTTCTCACGAGCTTAAGGTGCAAGAGCTGCAAGAAAACCTACGCAAGGCGGAAAAAATGGGTATGGAAGATTTATCTCCAGACCTAAAAGCGTCAGTCGATGAACTCAAGCAGGCCGCTGCTCAAGTTCAACGTCCGTACGCTAAGCCTGAGTCTGATAAGCCAAGTGAGACTGAACCTAGTGTCACGGAAACTGTGGAATCTGAAACCATTCAGGTCAACAGCGAAGCTTCAGCACCGTCAGATAAGAAAGCCGAATAGTCTCGCAAGGAGGAGTCGCCAGATGCTTGAGTTGCTAGATGTTTAAATCGATAGCTATTCAAGTAGATAACTATTCAAGTGGATACCAATTCAACTGGATAGATAGGTGCGCGGCCCCTTTTCGATCTTCCTGTTTAAGAGGTTTGACATGTCTTCGACTGAGCAGACACAGCCTTTAATTAGCCATCTTCTAGAATTACGTAATCGCTTACTACGCGCGATTGTCGCTGTTCTAGTGATATTTGTCGGGCTAATTTATTTTGCTAATGATATTTATGAATTCGTATCAGCACCTTTGGTAGATCGCTTACCTGAAGGGGCGACGATGATCGCAACGGATGTTGCATCGCCATTTTTTACACCACTAAAATTAACCTTAATCGCGTCTATTTTTGTCGCGGTGCCGTTTATTTTGTATCAGGTGTGGGCCTTTGTTGCTCCGGGTTTGTACAAGCATGAAAAACGCTTGATCATGCCGCTATTGGCTTCAAGTTCTTTGCTGTTTTACTGTGGTGTGGCGTTTGCTTACTTCGTAGTATTCCCATTGGTATTTAGTTTCTTCACGGCTATTTCCTTAGGGCAGGTAGAGTTCGCGACAGACATATCAAGTTATCTCGATTTTGTACTCGCGCTGTTCTTTGCTTTTGGTATTGCCTTTGAAGTACCAGTAGCGATTATCTTGTTATGTTGGACGGGGGCGACAACGCCTAAGGCTCTGTCTGAAAAGCGTCCGTACATTGTTGTCGGTGCTTTTATCGTCGGTATGATGCTGACACCTCCCGATATGATCTCGCAGACACTTTTGGCGATTCCAATGTGTATTCTGTTTGAGATCGGTCTGTTCTTCGCACGTTTCTATGTGCGTAAGCCAGATGCGGATGAAGAGGAAGAAGCTGAATCTTGATTCTGCTGTAAGAGTATAATTGCTAGAGTCCTTCAGCAAACATGACACAATAAAAAAGCGGCCTCGGGCCGCTTTTTTATTGTGTCTGTTTATCGAATGTCGATTATACCTTCGTCATAAATAACGGGTTACGCTCACTTGTTTTAAAGCTCGATCACTGCGTTATTTCTGATGATTTACTGCGATTGATATTATAAACCAAACAGTAATTTAGCGTTGCTGGTCGTTATACTGTCGACTTCTTCAAGGGTAATTCCACGCAATTCAGCGATGCGTTTTGCTACCAACTCCGTGTAGGCTGGCTCATTACGTTTACCGCGATTCGGTGTTGGTGCCAAGTATGGGCAATCTGTCTCTAGAATGACGTAATTCATATCAAGATGTGGAATCACCTTGTCCATTCCTGAGTTCTTAAAGGTCGATACACCGCCTAAACCTAAGTGAAAGCCTAGCTCGTTGATTGCCTGGGCCTCCTCTAAGCTGCTGCCAAAGCAGTGGAATACGCCACGTAAGCTGCCGTCTTGTTCTTTACGCAGTAAGGCAAGTGTCTCTTCAATAGAATCACGCGTGTGGATTACCACTGGAAGATCGAGCTCTTTTGCCCACTGCAGTTGAGTCACGAAGGCCATCTCTTGTTCGGCTTTAAAGGTTTTATCCCAGTACAAGTCGATACCAATCTCACCCACCGCGATAAAGTCATGTTTATCAAACCAAGCTCGAATGGTTTTGAGGGTTTGCTCGATATTCGCATCTACATAACAAGGGTGTAAGCCCATCATTGAACGACACACCTCAGGAAACTGAGCTTCCGTCGCGAGCATTGGCTCGATAGATTCTAAATCGATGTTCGGCAGCAGAATGGTATAAATACCTTGAGCAAGCGCGCGTTGCACGACTTGTTCGCGGTCTTCATCGAATTCGCTCGCGTAAATATGGGCATGGGTGTCGATCATTGTTGTGTCCTGAAAGCGGTCTTTTCTGAGTTGTCATGAGTATACGGCAGTGTGAGGAGAAGGTCATTTTTTGCCATTTATCCCTGTTTTTGAGTGGGTTTTATATTTTACTGCTAGCGTCCTGAGCCATCAGTGATATGCTTTTGCCTGTATTTAGCACTTTTCATATCTAAGCATTTCGGTGCTTAGACTAGGCAAGGAGAATCTAGTGTCTGTTTCAATTCAAGGTCAATTCCCAGGTCGCCGTATGCGCCGTATGCGTAAGCACGACTTTAGCCGTCGCCTAATGGCAGAAAATCAATTGTCTGTGGATGACCTCATCTACCCAATGTTTATCCTGATGGGTAAAGACCGCCGCGAGCCTGTCGAGTCAATGCCGGGTGTTGAACGCTTGTCGATCGATCTGATGCTTGAAGAAGCGGATTACCTGTCAAAATTGGGTGTTCCTGCGATTGCTCTGTTTCCGGTCGTGAACCAAGATGCTAAAAGCTTATGCGCGGCTGAAGCTCATAATTCAGAAGGTTTAGTGCAGCGTGCGGTACGTTCATTAAAAGAGCACGTGCCAAATATGGGTGTGATTACTGATGTTGCACTGGACCCATTTACTACTCACGGCCAGGACGGCATCATCGATGAAGATGGTTACGTGATGAATGATGAAACGACTGAAGTGTTGATTCAGCAGGCGTTATCGCATGCTGAAGCCGGTGCAGATGTGGTTGCTCCGTCGGATATGATGGATGGTCGTATTGGTAAGATCCGTGAAGCGTTAGAGGAAGCGGGTTATATTCATACTCAGATTATGGCGTATTCTGCGAAATACGCATCGTGTTATTACGGCCCATTCCGTGATGCAGTCGGCAGTGCTTCGAACCTGAAAGGTGGTAATAAGAAGAACTACCAGATGGATCCTGCCAACAGCGATGAAGCGATTCACGAAGTGGCAATGGATCTTAATGAAGGTGCGGATATGGTGATGGTTAAGCCTGGTATGCCTTATTTAGACATCGTGCGTCGTGTGAAACATGAACTTCAAGCACCAACGTATGCTTATCAAGTGTCTGGTGAGTATGCGATGCACAAAGCAGCAATTCAAAACGGTTGGCTAAAAGAACGCGACACCGTTATGGAATCACTGCTGTGCTTTAAGCGTGCTGGTGCTGATGGCATCCTGACGTACTTCGCTAAAGATGTTGCAGAGTGGCTTGCTGAAGACAATGCACAAGCAGCCAAGCACTTAAAAGAAAAGTAACAACTTAACGTTAACTTAAGTGGTATTCAGTAAAAGGGTTGGCCATTGTGTCAGCCCTTTCGCTTATGAGGATGGAAGAAGATGTCAGTCATAGTACGTGAAGGTTCACTGGAAGAGGTTGTGTCTGTTGTCGAGCAGATCTCTGAGTTTGCTAGAAAAGAGAGTGTCGCTTCACTGGCAGCTCGGCTTGAAGGGAAAAAGAGTCTGATCTTAGTGGCTGAAGAGGCGAACGTGTTACTCGGCTTTAAAATTGGTTATGAGCTTAACTCAAATACTTTCTATAGTTGGTTTGGTGGTGTGTCACCGCTTGCAAGAAATAAGGGGGTCGCACAGGCTCAATTAGATGTTCAGGAGCAGTGGGCACAAGAGCGGGGTTATGAGCAACTGAAAGTAAAATCTCGTAACCAGTTTCCTGCGATGCTGTGTTTACTATTGAAAAATGGATATCGAATAGAAAAACTGGAAGAAAAAGAAGAGATTAATGAAAATCGAATCCATTTCATGAAGCAATTATCAGCTTAATGATTTGCTTTATCGGGGGGATAAATCATTTAAAATGAATTTAATGAGATTTATTATCATTTAGTTGTTGACTATTAAATGAGAATCATTATTATTAACCCTGTCTTAGGGAATGAGGAAATGTTCACAAGGATGTTAAGTACTCAAGTATCAACTTGGTTACCCAACAGAATTCTCGCGAACTTGTACTAAGTTCTTTTTGACACGACATTGCTCACATTGCTTCCAGTGTAATTTATAGCTTTTAGGTAAAGCTGTGGTATTCAATTTGAATGGCTTTACCAGTTTTTGCTAGGCGACATCTTCGGGTGTCGCTTTTTTTATACTTCCAATTCAACAATATGCATATTTAGTGGCACGTTTTTTTATGAATAAAACGCCATCAGCATTCTTTTCCACAACGCAGGATCGTAAAAAGATCGTTGATCATATGTTCGATCTGTAAAATTATTCTTTATTTTCAGTGTGTTGCTGGTGTTTTTTGATTTGTTAACCTTACTTCTCAACAGGGTGGATAAATAATATAAACAGAGTTATCCACAGAACGCTTGCGTCTAAGAACAAAAAATAACAACAAATCGATTATAACGAATACAACCGAGTGAACGGATACAGATCGACAACATGGAATCCAACCAACAGACGTGGCATTCTTAACAGATAATTTCTGTACTTACTGGATTCACAAATATTATGGCTCGTATTCCTGATAATCCATTGATTCTGATCGATGGCTCTTCTTACCTATATCGCGCGTTCCATGCTTACCCTGGCACCATGAGCAACGGTGATATCCCAACGAACGCTGTTTATGGTGTAGTTAACATGCTACGCAGCATGATGCGTCAATTTGCTTCTGATCGTATTGCGGTTATTTTTGATGCGAAAGGGAAAACGTTCCGTGATGACATGTACCCAGAGTACAAAGCAAACCGCCCACCTATGCCTGACGATCTTCGTTGCCAGATAGAACCATTGCACAATGTGATTCGTGCGATGGGTTTGCCACTTATCTCTATTCCTGGCGTTGAAGCAGATGACGTGATTGGTACGCTTGCTTCTCAAGCTTCTGCGATGGGGATGCCTGTACTTATCAGTACTGGTGATAAAGATATGGCGCAGTTAGTTGATGACAACGTTACTCTGATCAACACCATGACCAACGTGGTAATGGATCGCGAAGGTGTGATTGAGAAGTTTGGTATCCCGCCAGAACTGATCATCGATTATTTGGCACTGATGGGCGATAAAGTCGATAACATCCCTGGTGTTCCGGGTGTGGGTGACAAGACAGCGACGGCTTTACTACAAGGCATTGGTAGTATCGAAAAGTTGTATCAGAATCTTGATGATATTGCGGCGCTTGGTTTCCGCGGTTCGAAGACGATGGCTAAGAAGCTGGCTGATAATAAAGCCAATGCTGACATGTCCTACGAGCTTGCAACAATTAAGCTAGATGTTGAGCTTGAAGAGACGGCTGAATCATTGGTAAAAGCGCAACCAAATACGGATGAGTTGATCAAGCTATACGGCCAACTGGTTTTCAAATCTTGGTTGAACGAGCTCCTTGAAGGTGGCAGTGGTGTGGTTGAGGCAGCTGAAAAATCTGCCGCAGCGGGAGCTGGTGCGGTACGCAACAGTGCTTCTTCAGCAATGTCTACTGTAGAGATGAATACGTCTGCCGTGACGATTGATCGCAGCAACTACGAAACGATTCTAGATGAAGCGTCATTCAATGTTTGGTTAGAAAAGCTTAAAGCAGCTGAATTGTTTGCTTTTGATACTGAGACAGACAGCCTTGATTACATGGTTGCGAACCTGGTTGGCCTGTCATTCGCGACTGAAGAAGGCGTTGCCGCTTACGTACCGGTTGCTCATGATTACCTAGATGCACCTCAACAGCTGGATCGTGATTGGGTACTTGAACAACTTAAACCGATTCTTGAAGATGATGCTCAAGCTAAAGTGGGTCAAAACCTGAAATACGATATGAGTGTGCTAGCGCGCTACGGTATCGAAATGAAGGGTATTAAACATGACACCATGTTGGCGTCTTACGTTTTCAATAGCGTAGGTGGCAAGCATGACATGGACAGCCTAGCGCTGCGTTTCCTTCAGCACAGCTGCATCTCATTTGAGCAAATCGCAGGTAAAGGTAAGAAACAGCTTACTTTCAACCAGATTGAACTGGGTGAGGCGTCTCCATACGCTGCAGAAGATGCTGATGTGACATTACGTCTTCATAACCGCCTGATGGAAAACATTGAGCAAGATGAAAAGCTAAAAACCATCTATGAAGAAATCGAAGTACCACTGATTCCTGTGATGTCTCGCATTGAACGCACAGGTGTATTCATTGATGACATGTTGTTAGGGGCTCAATCGCAAGAGATTGCGGTTCGTCTGGATGAGCTAGAGCAGAAAGCTTACGAGATAGCAGAGCAAGAGTTCAATATGAACTCGCCAAAACAACTGCAAGCGATCCTGTTTGAGAAAATGGGTCTGCCAGTTATCAAGAAAACGCCATCAGGTGCACCTTCAACCAACGAAGAAGTGCTTCAAGAGCTGGCGCTTGATTACCCGTTACCTAAGTTGATCATTGAGTATCGTGGTCTTGCGAAGCTTAAGTCGACGTACACAGATAAACTGCCGAAGATGATCAACGCTGAGACTGGTCGTGTTCATACGTCTTATCATCAAGCGGTGACCGCGACGGGCCGTTTGTCTTCGACTGATCCAAACCTACAGAACATCCCAATTCGTAATGAAGAAGGTCGTCGTATCCGCCAAGCATTCGTTGCACAGCATGGTTGGAAGATTCTAGCGGTCGATTACTCTCAAATTGAATTGCGTATCATGGCGCACCTATCGGGTGATAAAGCGCTGCTGGAAGCATTCCAACAAGGCAAAGATATCCACGCGGCAACGGCTGCTGAGATCATTGGTGTTGATATTGAGAGTGTGACCACTGAGCAGCGTCGTCGTGCTAAAGCGGTTAACTTTGGTCTTATCTACGGCATGAGTGCTTTTGGTTTGGCTAAGCAGCTAGGTATTCCTCGTGGCGAAGCACAACACTACATGGATACTTACTTTGAGCGTTACCCAGGTGTGATGCAGTATATGGAAGACACACGCAGCGCGGCTTCAGAGCAAGGCTTTGTTGAAACCATTTACGGTCGTCGTCTGCACCTTCCTGAGATTCAATCTCGAAATGGCATGCGTCGTAAGGCTGCTGAACGTGCGGCAATCAACGCGCCAATGCAGGGCACAGCAGCAGATATCATTAAGAAAGCGATGCTGTTGGTTGATGAATGGATTCAAGCGGAAGGCGATGGTCGTGTGAAACTGCTTATGCAAGTACACGATGAATTGGTCTTCGAAGTGGAAGAGTCAGCTTTAGCCGAAATTGAAAGTAAAGTACAAGAATTGATGGAATCCGCCGCAGAGCTAGAAGTACCGCTTGTCGCGGAAGCTGGCCACGGTGACAACTGGGATCAAGCCCACTAATCAGTTTTTGACCTTATTGAGTAAATTAGTATGAGCCAGTGCACAAACACTGGCTTTTTTTTGTCTCGAATAAAGTTAAGTCATAAGAAGGTTTTGGGTGTTTTAATAAAACGTTCATGAAAAAAAACTACAAAAATGGTTTTCATTTCTGAGCAATTGTTGTACATTAAATCTTGTAGGGTACAGAGGTAAGATGTTCTATCTTTCAGACCTTTTGTTTCACGTTATTGGATTAGGCTGATTCAGCCGCCCCAGTCAGTATTTGACTGGGGCGTTTTTTCTTGTGCGAAAGAAAAATATCTCCAACCTACTATTCCCCGTAAAATCTCCCATTTTTAGTGCCTTTTGTTACGTTTCCCCCAAGCTGCATGATAAACACTTGATTGCCTTAGATCTGGAATTCAATCAGCAATTGGTAATTTTAATCCGTCTCTAAGTGCATTGTTTTATTCTTGAAAATAACTTTTATTTTACAAGTGACTCATAATACATTGATCGTTTACGTCTTATTTATCAGTACATTGAGTGGTTGAATGATCAATGTAGTCCATGATTTCCTGTTGTTTCTCTGTGCTGTATTTCAGAGCTTCGGCCGTGATCTGGATAGATTGCGCCATAGAAGAGATATTGTTGGTCGCTTCCACCAAGGTTTGCTGCATGGGTTTTAGGATAAGTAGATAGATAGCGGTCAACGCGATAACAATGACAGTGATAACGGCTGCCAACGCAATAATGATTTTAGTTTGGATATCATCTAGCAGTAATTGACTGGTTTTCTTAAAGGCGAGTCGAGATTGGTCTAAGACTTGTGGGAGTTGATTGAGTGATGTCTTGGTGGAGCTCGCAAGCTGATTGATGCTTTCAACGGTTTGATTCAAGGCTTGTTGTTGGTCATTGCTGAGGTTGGGGTTGTTGACTATCGCCTGCAAAGATTGCGATATCACCTCAAGAGACTCACTCGCGTCTTTTGCGTACCTTTCCATACCATCTAGGTCTAAGGTCATATCGACATTGATTAATGGGACTTGTTCTTGTTCTGCTTCAGAGGCAAACCCTGTCAGTGAGATCAACATAAGTGCAATGATGGCCAATGGTGTTTTCCACATGAGTATTCCTTTCTCATTGTTCTGTTTATTTAGATGTGTCTTTTAGTATGGTTCACTTCTCTCGTTTCTAACTGATTAATCTTGTCTTTAATTCTCAAGACTTAGGTTTAACTCACTAATTTTTTGGCAAAAAAATACCCCACCTATATAAGGAAGGGTATTAATAAGGCTAAATCACTTGCTGTAAGTGCTTTAACTTCTAATTATAGATAAAGCTATAGATAGAAGAACTACTCTGAGTCGTTGTGCTCTTCGTCCGCTAGCTCATCAATGATTTGATCAGCAAACACTGGGGCAAACCACTCATCCATCTTGGCACGCAGTTGATCAACGCCGATACCCTTCATTGAAGAGAAGACATCAACCGCAACATCACCACCGAAAGATTTCGCATCATTACGGATTTTCAGTAGCTGTGCTTTACGCGCACCACTTTTCAGTTTGTCTGCTTTTGTTAACAAAACTTGTACTGGGATGCGGCTATCGATAGCCCAGTAGATCATTTGTTGGTCAAGGTCTTTCATTGGGTGACGGATATCCATCAATACCACTAAACCTTTCAGGCTTTCACGTCGTTGTAGGTATTCGCCTAGCGACTTCTGCCATTTTTTCTTCATCTCAAGCGGGACTTGAGCAAAGCCATATCCTGGTAAATCGACGATATGACAACCGTCCGTTACCTTAAATAGGTTAATTAGCTGAGTTCGACCGGGTGTTTTACTGGTTTTCGCCAAGCCTTTTTGGTTTGTAACGCGATTTAGCGCGCTAGATTTACCAGCATTGGAGCGTCCTGCAAACGCAATTTCGATCCCTTCGTCTTCTGGTAAATGACGAATATCAGGTGCACTGGTAATGAAATGCGTGTTTTGATAATGAATTTTTACGCTCACTGTTAACTCCATCTCGACTTTGTGTAGTCGATTGATTACTTTTTTGTGAATTTGTGTAAAATAACCGTGCTCGGCATAAGGTCGCCTATTGTACCATGAGTGGCAACATAGAGTGGTACTGGAAGCTTGATAATTATAATGGAATGTCATGAAGAAATTAGCGCTAATTTTGAGTCTTTTAGCCAGCTGCTCAGTATGGGCTCAAGGTAGTATTGAAGCTGGTAAAGCCAAATCACAAACATGTGTTGCCTGCCACGGTGCTGACGGCAACAGTCTGATCACTCAGTACCCTAAGCTGGCTGGTCAACATGAGAAGTACCTAGAGAAGCAGTTAAAAGAGCTTAAGCTCGGTATGACTAGTGGTGGTAAGCAAGGTCGTAATGAACCTGTAATGGGTGCAATGGCGATGTCTTTATCTGAAGAAGATATGGCTGACCTAGCGGCATACTACGCATCTCTCCCTATCTCTAGTAACTCTACTCCTGAAAATGTAGTAGATGAAGGTAAGGTTCTTTACACTGCGGGTAACGCAGAACGCGGCGTAACGGCTTGTATTGCTTGTCACGGCCCTCGTGGTAATGGTACCGAACTTTCTGGTTTCCCTAAGATTTCAGGTCAGCACGCAGATTACATCAAGGCTCAACTTGAGAAATTCCGCGATGGTAACCGTAATAACGACATGAATGCGATGATGCGTGATGTAGCTAAAAAGTTAACAGACGCAGATATTGATACCTTATCGAAGTACGTTGGTGGTTTACACTAATATGTCGGTTTCTTGCTCTTAGCCAGAGCAATGAAATGTACGTTCGAGCGAGATTGAAGAGACGCCCCGATCAGTAATGGTTGGGGCGTTTTCTTTTGTATTGATTTTATATATCCGGTTTGTGTTAATGTCTAATTTATCAATGCTTGTTCGAATTGTGTACAAAAGTGTGAGCTCGCACTCTTGTAGTCTTTTTGTAAAAAGGTAAAGTAGCCGCCATCAGCTAGGAGCTGACTTAGATACGGATGGTCATCTAGTCTAACGGTATAGACAGAAACGGATCAGGCTAGGACAGCCCAGCAACAAGGTGTTAGAAAAGGATAGCCAAAACTCATCAGGACGATGAACAACAAACAAATTTGGCATGGAAAGCACCAATAACAAATGGAGATTTGTGTACCAAGTTGAGTATGCAAATTTTGGCCGATATAGGCAGATTTAGAGAGCGATAGGTTTTCCTATCGCTTTTTTTATTGATTTGATGAAAAAACACCCAATACCTCTCCACTATAAACTCAGTTTCTGGTATGTTTCGCATCCCTGTTTAAGGATGTGCTATGTATACTTGTCCCTTATGCCATCACCAAGGCGTGAATCACTATTTTGAAGACAAACGCAGAGCCTATCTGCAGTGTCAGCAATGTGAACTGGTATTTGTTAAACCTGAACAAAGGTTAGAAGCAAAAGAAGAAAAAGCACACTATGATCTCCATGAGAACGATCCTAGTGATGCAGGCTATCGCCGTTTTCTATCTCGCATCGCGGATCCACTAACAGACAAAATTTCATCTAACTCACAAGGGTTGGATTTTGGTTGTGGCCCAGGCCCTACGCTATCTATTATGTTAGAAGAAGCCGGACACACCATGGAGTTGTACGATATCTATTACCACCCAGAAGCTTCTGTGTTGGAAAAAACGTATGACTTTATGACTGCCACGGAGGTGATAGAGCATCTTTACCACCCAGACAAAGTGTGGCAGCAATGGTTGAATTTAGTTAAACCCAAGGGCTGGATTGGTCTTATGACTAAGCTAGTAATAGACGTAGACGCGTTTGCTGGTTGGCACTACAAGAATGACCCGACACATGTCGTCTTCTTTAGTCGTCAAACATTCCAGTTTTTGGCAGAGCGGGATAAGCTCGAACTAGAATTTTTTGGAAATGATGTAATTTTACTGAGGAAAGTGCAGTAATGGGTCGTAGTAAGAAATCAAGAAAACCGGGAGCACTTGGCGCTCCGGAACCTATGGTTACTCGTAACCGTAGTGAATCTGATGTTGAAGGTCGTGAACGTAAGCGTGTTAAAAAGCGTAAAGGCCTTAAGTCTGGCAGCCGTCACTCTGATGGTAGCGAAGCAAAACAGCGTAAAGCTGCACTAGCTCGCGACCCTCGTTTGGGCAGCAAGAAAAAAATCCCGCTGATTGTTGAACCAGCGAAGAAGTCGACGAAACAAGAGCGCAAGCTATCTAACGAACAAGAGTTAGAGATGCTTGAGAATGATGCTCAACTGAACACATTGCTAGATCGTATCGAAAATGGTGAAAACCTAGGTGCTGGTCTGCAGAAGTTTGTTGATGAGAAACTTGATCGTATCGAACACCTAATGGGCCGCTTAGGTCTGCTAGAGCCAGAAGACGATGAAGAAGAGATCTTCGAAGAAGCACCTGTTGCCTCTAAGAAGAAAGCAAGCTCTGACGAAGACTTGCTATCTCAATTCGAAGATTTCGACTTAGACAGCTTTAAAGGTTAATAGCCAATGAACGTAACCTTATTAGCAATTGCTGGTGGAATTATCATTCTCGGCTTGGGCTCTTACGCAGGTTACCTTCTACTTCAAGTGAAGAAGCAGACGGAGTTGCAAAAGCAGCATCAAGCACTTGCCATTGAAAAACGTAACGCGACGATTTACGAAAACGTAAATACTTTATGCTTAGCGGGTATTCAAGGCCAGTGTGACTTACCTGAGATCAGTATTCGAGTGTGTATCATTATGGATAACGTTCAGAGTGATGAGCGTGTTGATTTTGATTCTGAATATCCTGCTCTTTCTGAGCTGTACCATATCGTAAAAGATATGGCTCGCGGAGATGCAAGACAGGAACTGACGAAGAAAGATCGCATGCAGCAGAATCTCACGCGCCATAAGGCAGAGACTCGCTTGAATGATGCGGTCATCGAAGATTTGAAAAGGTTGCAGGAGAAGGTTAAGCCTCTCAACAACCAAATCAACATTCAGATGATCTAGTCACTAAGACTATTTAATGTAGAGGCTTGTTTAATACTCTATTTTTAAGACGTGCTGCTTTTAATACCTATGCCTTTAAGACACTTTGCCTTAAAGGCATATTGTTTTTAAGTCGTCTTGCTTTTTAATAGACAATGTTAAATGAGCTTTCTTACCTTTTGCGTCTCGTTAATTCCGACGCTTTGTTAGTGATCAAGCTAGCAGTTCTGAGTTTTTGTCTGAAAAATTGATTTTGTCTTGGAACGACCTTACTGGTCGTGTGGCAAAATAACCCGTCTATATTTTAATGTATGTAAAATGATTTGAGAGACCTTAGGTTCTCGCGGATCTAAATTGGAAGTACCGCTATGTCGAGCAAGCCAGTAACAACGAATCAGCAAATCGTTTGGGATCAAGAAATCTTAAACAAGTACAACTATTCGGGACCTCGTTACACCTCATACCCAACTGCGTTGGAGTTTCATGAAGCGTTTACTGTCGCTGATTACGACATGGCGTGTACTCAATATCCTGATCGTCCACTCTCTCTTTACGTGCATATCCCATTTTGTCACAAGCTTTGTTACTACTGTGGTTGTAATAAAGTCATTACTCGTCACTCGCATAAAGCGGATGAGTACTTGGATGTGATTGAACATGAAATCCGCCAGCGCGCCTCTTTATTGAATGGCCGTAAAGTGACTCAACTGCACTTCGGTGGTGGTACACCAACGTTCTTGACCAAAACACAAATCACTCGTTTGATGGGCATTTTGCGTGAAGAGTTTAACTTCACCGCTGACGCTGAAATCAGTATTGAAGTTGACCCGCGTGAGATTGAGCTAGACGTACTTGACCACCTTCGAAATGAAGGCTTCAACCGCCTGAGCATTGGCGTGCAAGACTTTAATAAAGAAGTACAGAAGCTGGTTAACCGTGAGCAAGATGAAGAGTTCATTATTGCAATGGTTCAACGTGCGACAGAGCTAGGCTTCCGTTCAACTAACCTGGATTTGATCTACGGCCTACCAAAGCAGACTCAAGCTTTGTTCGCTGAAACATTGAAGCAAGTGTTAGAAATGAAGCCGGGCCGTTTATCTGTATTTAACTACGCACACATGCCGCAACTGTTTGCTGCGCAGCGTAAGATAAAAGATGAAGACCTACCTGAAGCGAAAGAGAAGATGGCTATCTTACAAGATACTATCGAGACGCTAACCGGTGCGGGTTACCAGTTCATTGGTATGGATCACTTCGCACTACCTGAAGATGAGCTAGCCGTAGCACAACGTGAAGGTATTCTGCATCGTAACTTCCAAGGCTACACGACCCAAGGTGAAGCTGACTTAATTGGCTTCGGTGTTTCTGCGATTTCTATGGTTGGTGATGCTTACGCACAAAATCAGAAAGAGCTGAAGAAGTACTACGCTCAGGTGAATGACCTGCGTCATGCACTTTGGAAAGGTGTTGCTCTAGACAGTGACGACCTTCTACGTCGTGAAGTGATCAAGCAGCTGATTTGTAACTTCAAGCTTGATAAAACAATGATCGAATCTGAGTTCTCGGTTAACTTTAATCGCTACTTCAAAGAAGATTTAGAGCTTCTACAAACCTTTATCAACGATGAGTTGGTTGAAGTCGATGACAAAGAAATCCGCGTGACTTTGCGTGGCCGTTTGCTGATCCGTAACATCTGTATGTGTTTTGATAAATACCTACGTGCCAAGGCTCGCCAACAGCAATTCTCTCGCGTCATCTAATAAATCGATAGAGAATAGAAACATAAAAAATGCCAGCATCATGCTGGCATTTTTGTATCTGACTCATTCGATTTGTGCCTGATTTAGGCGAGGTTCTCTTTGGTGCTCTGTTTGGCCTCTGCGTTTTGTTCGATTTCGTTATTCGTTTTAAACTTGGCATTTTGCTTGGTGCCGAGGTCGGTAGGCCATTGGTCAAACGGAACTGGACGACTGTATAAGAACCCTTGAGCTAACGGACATTGAAGCTGCTTGAGTAGTTCAGCTTGTTGTTGTGTTTCAACGCCTTCTGCTACCAAACTTACTTTGAAACCCTTGGTGATGTTGACGATGGCCGCGACGATGGAGCTGTCTAGGTTCTCTTTTTCCAACTTACTGACGAAGCTGCGATCGATCTTTAAGCAATCAAATGGCAGTTTGTGTAAGTAAGCCAGTGACGAATAGCCGGTACCAAAGTCATCAATTGCAATCGAGATACCTAGTGCTTTTAGCGTCAGCATATTATCGATGATGGTTTGGTCATTGTCGACGATGCGTGATTCAGTGATCTCTAGCGTCAGGTTTTGGGCTGGTAATTTGGTGTCACGCAGCGTGCTTTTAACCAATTCAATGAATCCGCTTTCACTCAGTTGGTCGACAGATAGGTTAACGTGAATAGAGAAGTCTTTATTCCATTTTCCAGACTCAATCGCGATTGCGGTATCTCGACATGACTTGTGCAAAATCTGCTTACCAATGTCGTAGATCAATCCTGTTTCTTCTGCTAAAGGAATGAACTCCAAAGGTGAGATTATACCCTCGTCCGTTACCCAACGAGCCAAAGCCTCGGCACCTATGGTAGCTCCAGATTCAAGGTCGATTATAGGCTGATAGAAAGGCTCGAACTGCTGAAGATCAATTGCCTTGTTAAGACGTGCCAGCATCTTGGTACGATATCTCGATGCTTTGCCCATTTCTGGGTTGTAAATACTGACACTGGTTTTGTCTTGCTTTGCGTTGCTCAAGGCTATACTGCTGTTGCGTAGCAGCAGTGTAATGTCGTTGACGTTCGAGACATTCACGACCCCCATTGATACTTTGATGACCACGCTTTCTGATTCCATGGCAAATGGGGAGGTAAAGATTCGAAGTAAGCGGCTCGTCAGTAGCTGGACATCATCTATTTGATTGATGTTAGGAGCGTAAATCGCAAATTCATCCCCGCCAGTTCGAGCTAACAGGAAGTTCGATGGCAGCGTACCTCTTAAACGAGCAGCCGCAATGATAAGTAGTTGGTCACCATTGAAATGGCCGAGGCTATCATTAATATCTCGAAAGCGGTCAATACCAATTAAGTAAAGTGTACCTTTTTCGTTTTCAGGGTTTTTCTTGGCTGTATCAATAAAGCCTTCACGACTATACAGTTTAGTTAATGAGTCATAGGTAAGTTGAGCCTGTAACGCCTGAAAAGAAGCCTTTAAATTGTTGGTCATCTCATTAAATGACGCAGTTAACATGCTAATTTCATAGATATTGCCTGTTTTTGGCATGCTCGTATCCCAGTCACCTTTGGCGAGACGCTTTGCTGCCCCTGCTGTAGAAGTGATGGGTTGAGTTACGCGATTAAAGGCAATTAATCCAGCGATAATACCAATGCAACTGAGCGTTAGACCGAGTAACCAGCTGTTTCTTTGGTTTTTTGGTAATTCACCAAGTAGGCTACTTTCAGGGATCGACATACCAATAATCCAAGTGATGCCGTACTCATCTTCATAAGGGGTAAGTTGATTGAAATATCGTTCGTTATCTAAATTAAAACTAAAGCGCTGCACATTTAAATCATCGATTAGATGAAACTTATCTACATAACGGGCACTTTCACGTATTACCGCGTTAGCACTCTCTGTTGCTAACAAGCGCTGGCCTTTGTCTGTTTGTCCTGTTCCCCAAGAGACCACGCTGCCTCCGCCCGAATGAGCGACTAAGCGCTGTTGCTTATCAATAATATAAACAGAGGCATCCGTTTTGTCTTTGAGATCCTTGAGAAAAGCATTAAAGGTGTTGATCTTAATATCGCTGGCAAGGACACCTTTGAGCTCGTTATCACTATAGATAGGAGCAAGAGCCGATAAAGTGATCTCTTGTCGTTCATCTGCATTGGCATAAATTGATGACCATAATGCCTTGTTCTGTGCTACGACAGGTGTGTACCAAGGGCGAACTCTTGGGTCGTAAGCTGAAATCACGGTTCGAATGTCTTCGCTAATCGTGTGGCCACGATAAATGACCAGCTGGCCTTGGGTTCGGTCATCTCGGGCCATCAAAGTGTAGCCGTTGTTAACTTCTTTTCGAAAACCGACGTAGCTACCGTCTGCAGAGCCAAAACTAATCACATCTAGTTGGGGAACAGCTTGGAAATGACGAGAAAATTTATAAAGGATGTAGTCTTGAACCTGACTAAGATCTCCCTCTTTATAAAGGTTGTGATAACCGATGTTATGACTTAGTGAAAGGTTAGCGTGAAATGGCTTTTCTAAAAAATCGGCAAGGCTTTGATGAACGTTATCAGTGAGTGATGTTAGTTGGCGCGCACTAATATCACTCACCATCTCCTTGTAGCTTTGCTTTTGAGTGAAAATCATTACGCCCATAGTGAAGAGAAATATCATCACGAATGGCAGAACCACTGCGGTTCTCAAGGTAATTTGTGTTTTCAAAGACATCTTTAGCTACAGTTTGGATAGATAGTGTACTGTAATTGTACCGATACTATTCAAAGCAAGCGACACTTTTTTAGCTTTAAAAAATATGTATATAGAGGCATATAAGGATCAGTACAACTCTTTGAGTTTACGAGTCAGGGTATTTCTTCCCCATCCTAAAACTTTCGCTGCATCTTGTTTATGGCCATTAGTATGGTTGAGTGCGGCCTCTAATAATATACGTTCAAACTCGGGTAGAGCATAAGTCAGCAGCTCTTTTTCGCCGGAATCAAGCGCACTCTTGGCCCAATTAGCCAGCAGTTGTTGCCAATTACCATCAGTACCTTCGCTGATCACAACCTTCTCTTCTAACAACTCAGGAGGCAGATCCGAAGGAAGTATTTCACTACCACTTGCCATTACTGTTAACCAACGACAAATGTTCTCAAGCTGACGCACGTTTCCCGGCCAATTGAGCTGATTGAGCTTCAGAATGGTCTCTGGGTGTAGTGTCTTCACTTCTACACCAAGCTCTTCAGCGGCTGATGCTAGGAAGTGGTGAGTCAGCTTTTCAATGTCCTGTTTACGTTCGCGCAGTGCCGGAATATGGATTCGGATAACGTTGAGTCGATGGAAAAGGTCTTCACGGAAACCACCGTCATGTACTAAGCGCTCAAGATCTTGGTGGGTTGCGGCAACGATACGAACATCGACCTTGACCGCAGAATGTCCACCTACGCGATAAAACTGGCCATCAGACAGCACGCGCAGTAGTCGAGTCTGAATATCGAGTGGCATGTCGCCAATCTCATCAAGAAACAGAGTACCCCCGTTGGCTTGCTCGAAGCGTCCTTGGCGAACACTGTTAGCACCGGTAAAGGCGCCTTTTTCGTGGCCAAACAGTTCTGACTCGATGAGATCTTTGGGAATCGCAGCCATGTTCAGGGCGATAAAGGGCTTTTTCGCTCTTGGGCTGTGACGATGTAAGGCGTGTGCGACTAGTTCTTTACCTGTACCTGACTCACCATTGATCAGTACGGAAATGGATGACCGAGACAAACGACCAATGGCGCGGAAGACTTCCTGCATCGCAGGCGCTTCGCCAATGATTTCTGGCGCGTTGGTGTCTTCTACTGCTTCACTCGCCTGTTCTCGCTTTTGCTCTTGGCTGTGGGCGATTGCTCGTTCTACTAAAGTCAGTGTCTCATCGATATCGAACGGCTTAGGCAGATACTCAAAAGCGCCTTTTTGATAAGCATTGACCGCAGCATCAAGGTCTGAGTGCGCGGTCATAATGATCACTGGCAGGTCGGGAGAGCGTTGATGAACCTGATGCAAAAGCTCAATACCGTCAATGCCGGGCATGCGAATGTCGGACACCAAAACGTCTGGTGTCTCGCGCTCAAGAGCAAGTAATACGCTCTCTGCATCAGCAAATGTTTCACACTTTATATCCGCAGATGAAAGTGTTTTCTCTACTACCCAGCGGATAGAGCTGTCGTCATCGACGACCCAAACGTATCCCTTACTCATAATTCAATTCCTTTGCAGCCAAATCTATTGTGATAATCATTGTTGTTTTTATGGTGTCTCTAATCTTTGTGATACAGAGTTAAGCCTTCACCTCACTGTCCAATAGCGAGGCTTTGTGACCTAAATCGGTAAGTAAATCGTGAATGTGGTGTTACCCGGCCAGCTTTCAACATCAATTTTCCCATTGTGCTGATCGATCAGGTTTTGAGATATCGATAGCCCTAGCCCTGTGCCTCCTTCTCGTCCGCTGACCATTGGGTAAAACAGGGTGTCTTTCAATTCATCGGGGATACCCGGGCCGTTGTCGCAGATCTCAATGCGAGCGGCGAGTTTGTGTCGCTGACCATGAATGTTTGCTTGATGCACCGTTCTGGTGCGAATGGTGATTTTTCCTGATTCTTGAGCTTTCAGAATCTGAGCTGCGTTGCTCACTATATTGAGCATCGCTTGTTCTACCTGTGCTGAATCCATCAAGATGTCCGGTAGGCTCGGGTCGTAGTCTCGTTCGATGACGAGTGTTGAACCTGATTCTAGCTCGACGAGTTGCCTTACTTTTTCAAGTATTTGGTGAAGGTTCTCTTCCGATTTGGTCCCCGGTTTCTGTGGGCCAAGCAGGCGATCGACCAAAGCTCTCAGGCGGTCGGCTTGTTCAATAATGATCTGCGTATATTCATTAAGGGACTGATCAGGGAGCATTTTACCAAGTAGCTGCGCGGCTCCTCTTAATCCGCCCAATGGATTCTTAATCTCATGGGCTAATCCGCGTACCAATAGTTTAGCCGCTTGTTGTTGTGCGTGTTGGTTGAGCTCTTGGCTGAGGCGTCTTTGTTGGTCTATCTTGCGCATCTCAACCAATAACAGCGTTTCTCGCTGCCAAGATATTGGGCTCACTGTTACCTCAAGCATTAGTGGGCGGTTATCAACCACAAAAGTAACGTCACTGTCGGTAATGCTTTGGCCACTTTGTAGCGGTTGAGTCAACAGCGCTAAATCCAGTGAGGCGTGCTGGATAAGTTGGCTCAGAGGGTGATCAACGATACGTCGTGCACTTTGCGAAAAGAGTTGTTCAGCCGCCGGGTTGGCATATCGAACATACAGTTGCTCATCGAGCATCAATGTTGAGGTCACCATATTGTCGAGAATGGCGCTGGAAAGATGATGTGTATCTATGCTGTCGCTTTTGGCTGATCGATTCACTATTTCGTCCTTGAACTGGTGTTTTTCTCACCGCACCAAGTTGGTGCGAAGCTAAGTTCAAGTATGGCGCATATCAACCAGAAGCTAAAGATAATTCATTAGAGTCGCTGAAAGCTGCTTCGATCAGGTGAAAAATAGAGGTAATTTGGCCTCTTTTAACACATTGGCTTACTTGAGCGTCGCTCGATGTAAATACACGGTGACTGGACTAGTAGATGCAATAAGCTTGCCGCTTCTATGTGCTTGAATTGCAATGGTGTGAGTGCCTCGATCGATACCTTTCAATTCCCAATTAGGTTGGGTTTGTGGAGCGCCATAACGACGACCATCGAGCATCAATTGCAACTGCTCTCCAATACCAAGCTTGCGGTTGAGTTCTATTTTTATTGGGATTAAGCCACGGTTGCTGCGGATGGTTTGATCATGAACTGGAGTCAGCATGCTGAGGGCTAACTGAGCGGGTACCTCTCGTTTCGTGTTATCCGTTTTTTCCTGAGCTTGAGCTGGTGTTGCCGTTTTAGCTGTAGAGGGATCTGCAGCGTCAACAGGCGTTGAGGCCTCAAATTTAGGGGCTGGCGCGGAAGCTTGTACGTCAGGTAGACGAAGAGCCTCCGCACCTTGATCGGTAGGGGTATCACTAAAGTGAAGCACACCATCCTCATCTTCCCAGGTGTACACCGTTTGAGCAGAGCACGAGAATGCGACTGTTAATCCGATTAGGAACAGTATGTTTTTCATATCGTTAGCCTCTTTCCATCGTTAGGTGTTTTCACGTTTGACGTTAGTTTTGTTATTGATTTTATTGTATTTATAGCAACAGCCTCTAAGGGCTTTGTTTAAGATATGGTACGAGGAAGCAGGGGGAGGGAGAATAGAAAAAAGGCCCGCCTGCGAGGCGAGCCTAATATTTTTTAGTGCTTCTTACATGTTGCAATAGCTTTTACTGCAGTAAGAATTACATGCTAACCGACTAAGGATTAAACTGAGTAGTACAGTTCAAACTCAAGTGGGTGTGTAGCCATGTTCACGCGCTGTACGTCGTCAGATTTCAGTGTGATGTAAGAATCGATGAAGTCGTCAGAGAATACGCCACCAGCAGTTAGGAACTCACGGTCTTCGTTAAGTGCTGCTAGAGCACCTTGTAGAGATTCTGCAACTGTTGGGATTTCAGCTGCTTCTTCTGCAGGAAGGTCGTATAGATCTTTATCCATAGCTTCGCCAGGGTGGATCTTGTTCTTAATACCGTCAAGGCCAGCCATAAGCATTGCTGAGTAGCATAGGTATGGGTTAGCTGCTGGGTCACCAAAACGTAGCTCGATACGACGTGCTTTCGGGCTTGGTACTACTGGGATACGGATAGAAGCAGAACGGTTACGTGCTGAGTAAGCAAGCATTACAGGTGCTTCGAAACCAGGTACAAGACGCTTGTATGAGTTCGTTGATGGGTTAGCAAATGCGTTGATTGCGCGAGCGTGCTTGATTACACCACCGATGTAGTAAAGAGCCATTTCAGATAGGCCGCCGTACTTATCACCAGCAAACAAGTTTTGTCCATCTTTGTTCAATGACATGTGAACGTGCATGCCAGAACCGTTGTCACCAACTAGTGGCTTAGGCATGAATGTCGCTGTTTTGCCAAATGCGTGCGCAACGTTGTGTACAACGTACTTGTAGATTTGAGTCTCATCCGCTTTTGTTGTTAGCGTGTTGAAGCGAGTTGCGATTTCGTTTTGACCCGCAGTTGCAACTTCGTGGTGGTGAGCTTCAACAACTAGGCCCATCTCTTCCATTACTAGACACATTGCTGAACGGATATCTTGAGATGAATCGACAGGAGCTACTGGGAAGTAACCGCCTTTAACGCCAGGACGGTGACCTTTGTTACCGCCTTCGATGTCAGAACCTGTGTTCCAAGCTGCTTCTACATCATCAATTTTGAAGAAAGAACCAGACATGTCGTTTGAGAACTTAACGTCATCGAATAGGAAGAATTCTGGCTCTGGACCCACTAGAACTGTGTCTGCGATACCCGTAGAACGTAGGTATTCTTCAGAACGTTTAGCGATAGAGCGTGGGTCTCGGTCGTAGCCTTGCATTGTTGCAGGCTCAAGGATGTCACAACGGATGTTAAGCGTTGCATCTTCTGTGAATGGGTCCAGTACAGCAGAAGCTGCGTCTGGCATCATTACCATGTCAGATTCATTAATGCCTTTCCAACCAGCTACTGAAGAGCCGTCAAACATTTTGCCTTCTTCGAAGAAGTCTGCATCAACTTGGTGAGAAGGAATAGAGATGTGCTGCTCTTTACCTTTTGTATCAGTAAAACGTAAGTCGATAAATTTAACTTCGTTCTCTTGGATCAGGGATAGTACATTTTCTACTGACATCTTGGATAACCTCCAGTGTTATTAATTCGGTATTAGCTCGATTCGGTTGAAACCAGCATTAATTAATGTCTGTACGTGCATTAATCGATGCTGATTTATCTATAGCCAAAAACGTGCCAAAAAAATTATTCCATTAATTTCAATGATTTACTTGTTTTCTTGATTTGCGAACTCTGACTTTTGCACCAAAATGATCTTTGGTTGCACGATATTGGTGCAACTATTTATCTGTGCACCAATATGAGACATAAGCGAACACCATTCAGCAATGAATTGCCTAAGTTGTCAATCCACTTTTGTTATTTTACCTGAGATTTGGTTGCCCACTTCGCGGGTGATACTTTTCGATAACCCTACGAATTAGTCGACTAGACACTGTACGGAACCAAAGTTAAGCGGATATGAATCGCTAATAAAGAAAAAAGCCTTGGTTCAGATCACATATTTCTGGGTTTTTGTCTAGAATCTGGTATATTATTGACCGTTTTTTAAATCAAGCTAGCGGTTATTATCCAAACTTTTGAGATAAGTGACGGCTACTTTTATGAGTGAATCGAGAATCCATGTCTACTCCACAGATTGATAAGTTAAGAAATATCGCGATCATCGCGCACGTTGACCACGGTAAAACGACTTTGGTTGATAAACTACTACAACAGTCAGGCACTCTTGAGTCTCGTGGTGAAGCTGAAGAGCGTGTCATGGATTCGAATGACATCGAAAAAGAGCGTGGCATTACAATCCTTGCTAAGAACACAGCAATCAACTGGAATGATTACCGCATCAACATCGTAGATACTCCGGGACACGCGGACTTCGGTGGTGAAGTTGAGCGTATCATGTCTATGGTTGATTCTGTTCTGCTTATCGTTGACGCAGTTGATGGCCCAATGCCTCAAACTCGTTTCGTAACGCAAAAAGCATTCGCACACGGTCTTAAGCCAATCGTTGTAATCAACAAGATTGACCGCCCAGGCGCTCGTCCTGATTGGGTTATGGATCAAGTATTCGACCTTTTCGACAACCTAGGTGCTACAGATGAGCAACTAGACTTCACCGTTGTTTACGCTTCAGCTCTAAACGGTTGGGCAACAATGACTGAAGGCGAAACTGGCGAGAACATGGAACCATTGTTCCAAGCTGTTGTTGATACAGTAGAAGCACCAGCAGTTGACCTTGACGGTCCACTACAAATGCAAATTTCGCAACTTGATTACAGCTCTTATGTAGGTGTTATCGGTGTTGCTCGTGTTACTCGTGGTTCTGTTAAGCCAAACCAACAAGTAACTATCGTGAATGCTGAAGGCAAAAAACGTAACGGTAAAGTAGGTACTGTACTTGGTTACCTAGGCCTTGAGCGTCACGAAGTAGAACAAGCTAACGCTGGCGACATCATTGCAATCACAGGTCTTGGTGAGCTGAAAATTTCAGACACTATCTGTGATGTAAACACTGTTGAAGCAATGGAACCTCTATCTGTTGATGAACCAACAGTAACAATGACTTTCCAAGTAAACACTTCTCCGTTCGCGGGTAAAGAAGGTAAGTTTGTAACTTCACGTAACATCCTTGAGCGTCTTGAAAAAGAATTGGTTCATAACGTTGCACTACGTGTTGAAGAAACTGAAAGTCCAGACCGTTTCCGCGTATCAGGCCGTGGTGAACTTCACCTTTCTATCCTGATCGAAAACATGCGTCGTGAAGGTTTCGAGCTAGCAGTATCTCGTCCAGAAGTAATCATCAAAGAAGAAGATGGTCAGAAAATGGAACCGTTCGAAACGGTTACTATCGATGTAGTTGAAGAGCACCAAGGTGCGATCATGGAAAGCATCGGTCTACGTAAGGGTGAGCTAACAGATATGGCACCAGATGGTAAAGGCCGTGTTCGCATGGACTTCATGATGCCTTCTCGTGGTCTTATCGGTTTCCAAACTGAATTCCTTACAATGACGTCTGGTTCTGGTCTTATTTACCACTCGTTCGATCACTACGGTCCTTACAAAGGCGGTATCATTGGTCAACGTAACAACGGTGTTCTAATCTCGAACGCGACTGGTAAAGCACTGACTTACGCATTGTTCTTCCTTCAAGCTCGTGGTCGTCTATTTACAGAGCACGCTGATGAAGTTTATGAAGGTCAAGTAATCGGTATTCACAACCGTTCAAACGACCTGACAGTAAACTGTCTAAAAGGTAAGCAACTAACGAACGTTCGTGCATCTGGTACTGATGAAGCACAAGTTCTTTCTCCACCGATCAAGCACACTCTAGAGCAAGCTCTTGAGTTTATCGATGAAGATGAACTAGTAGAAGTAACGCCACTAAACGTACGTATCCGTAAGAAACTTCTTACTGAAAACGAACGTAAGCGTGCTGCTCGCCCTGCTAAAGACTAATTGTCTGCAGGTTAGCTTCTAGCTAACAAGCCATACGTTTTAGAATAAGTAAGAAAGCCCCGAGTAGCCTAGCTGCTCGGGGCTTTTGTTTTTTAGTTAGTTTAGATTCGAGTAAACGAGATGCGAGATACGAAGGGCATTCAAGTATTCGTTATCCTCAAGAGGGAGGAACGGCTGAGTTGGGTAGTTAGCTTTTGATACCTAGGTGGCTTTTAACAAATAGAGCCCGTTCTTTGACTGGCAAAAATGGCACCTCGACTATCGCATAGCCAAGCTCTTGGTAGACTCTGACTAACGCGCAGTGAATCTCTAGTGCTTCTTCAAAGGGATAAGGGCGCACTTCATCTTGAACATAGATAGAAGCTTCAGGGCGGCAGAATAGGACTTGGGAGTGATAGTCTTGGCTCGCTTCTCGGTAGTTCTCATCAATCTCAAGGTTCGCCTGAGCTAAGTAACCACAGATATCTGGAATCGCACGGTCAAGAAACGCTACCGGTTGCTGCCTCGCTTGCTCTTTTTGCTCACTCATCAATATTAAGCACAAGTGAGCAAACCCCGGAAGATCTAACCAAGGCAAGATACCGTTCTCAAGTTGGCTCTGCTGTTCTATCAGGTGGCGAGAGGACTCTGCGAAGGTTGGGTAACCCATGTCACCCAAGGCGTTAATCAGAGTTGTTTTTCCGGCTCCGGGACCGCCAGTAATAATGATAGGCTTCATCGTGTCCTGTCTCTGAAACGTTATTTTTGGTTGAGTTGTGCTAAGAACTTATCCGACTCAGCTATCGCAGCATTCATCTGTGTTATTGCGTAGGCGATGTCTTTTTCTAAGCTCATAAACTCTCCCTGCAATGAACCAACGGCACTCGCATTGAGGTTGTGTTTGAGATAAAGCGTGTTGTCGCGAAGAGTGTTGAGTACCGGATCCATTTTCTTCTCAGCCCGTTTCATCGCTGAAAGCATGGTCTGGTAAGATGATTTGGTTTCACGCAGCTTTTTCTCACTTGAACGACGCAGTGAATCGCTGGTGTAAAGGTCCAACTCTCCCTGCCATTCTGCAAATAGCGCATCCGACACATCTTCAATCGCAGCAATGCGGTCACTGACATTTTGTGCGGCTTTTTCACTGTCTTGGTATTTATCATTAATCTTGTTGTACATGTCTTCAAGGTCGCCGCCACTAAAATTAGTTAGGCTACTCAAAGCTTCAAGTGCGCTAGTAAACTCTTCTTGAGCGTCCTGTTGCGACTCTTTAGCGTCTTCCACTCTATCAACCATAATGTCACGCTTGTGGTAACCCACTTGCTCCATGGCGGAGTAATAAGCTGATTGGCATCCAGTAAGAGTAAAAATAGAGAGGACTATAACTATTAAATAAGGCATCCTAGTTTCCTATAGTTAAATAATATCAATCGTAGTAAATAACTGCTCAACCTAGCTTGTTAAAATGCTCGATAACGGCGTTAGAATTTTTGATTGTAGAATGACTACTTATCGAAAAACTCTTCCTTGTTCTCAAGCCTTTTTCCTACGCTATTTTCGAACATTTACTTACTGTGATTAATATAACGGAATATTAATTAGGACTATGAACGAGTTACCAGGGAGTTACAAGTTGAAGATAAAAAAGGCAGCTACAGGAAGCATCCAGTTTTCCCGCTATCTTCTTACGCGGATGACGCACGATAGAGTTAATGTGAATGCAGGGTACTTGGCGTACATTACTTTGCTCTCGATCGTACCGATGTTGACGGTTTTGCTCTCTATTTTGTCGTCATTTTCAGTTTTTGCTGATGTTGGTTTAGTGATTCAAAACTTCGTTATTACCAACTTTGTTCCCGCTTCCGGGGATGCGGTGCATGGTGCTTTACTGGAGTTTGTTGCTAATACCGGCAAGATGACGGCGGTGGGCAGTGTGTTCTTATTCATTGCCGCTCTGATGCTGATCTCCAATATTGATAAAAACCTAAACTACATCTGGCGAGTAACGGAAAAGCGACGTGCTGTGTTGTCTTTTTCGATGTATTGGATGGTGCTAACACTTGGGCCTATTTTGATCGGAGCGAGCATTGCTGCAACGTCGTATGTGACATCATTAAACTTGTTACAAAACGAAGTCGTGTCGAGTGCTTTTAATACCGTGATTCGCAAGCTCCCTTTGATTACCTCATTCTTTGCGTTTTTCGGTCTGTATCTGTTGGTTCCCAACAAAAAGATTCACTTTTCTCATGCGGCAGCTGGCTCTCTAGTGGCGGCTCTGTTGTTCGAACTCAGCAAGAAAGGCTTTGCAGCTTACATTACTCAGTTTCCGTCTTACCAGTTGATTTATGGCGCATTAGCGGCGATTCCCATTCTTTTTGTTTGGGTCTATTTGTGCTGGTTGATTGTGTTAGTGGGTGCTGAAGTGACGGCCGCGTTGGGCGAGCAGGAACAGTGGAGTGACTCTCAAGAAATGGTACACTCGTCGGATAAAGACAAAATTACAGAGCAAGGAAACAACAGTGATAGCACTGATCCAGAGAGTAAGTGAAGCTGCCGTCCGTGTTGATGGCGAAGTAGTGGGTGAGATTGAGCAAGGCTTATTAGTTCTGTTAGGTGTAGAAAAAGGTGATGACGAAGCCAAAGCCAAACGTTTGATGGAACGAGTGACCACTTATCGTGTCTTTGGAGATGAAGACGATAAAATGAATCTCAACGTGAAACAGGTGGAAGGCAAGGTACTCGTGGTGTCTCAATTCACTTTGCCAGCTGACACCAAGAAAGGGACACGAGCTGGATTTTCTCGCGGTGCTCACCCAGAAGATGCAGAGCGTCTTTACAACTACTTCTCTGACCAATGTGAATCAGTGTTGCCAACGGAACGTGGCCGATTCGCAGCCGACATGAAAGTGTCTTTGGTTAATGATGGCCCAGTGACATTCTGGCTGCAGGTTTAGGCTTAAAGGAATAAGCATGTTTAAACTCATAACCCCGACCACCGAAAATCAACTGAACAAGTATTACCATTTTCGTTGGCAAATGCTCCGTGAACCTTGGCGAATGCCGGTCGGTTCAGAGCGCGATGAATATGACCCAATGAGTCACCATCGCATGATTGTTGATGGTCGAGGTCGCCCGATGGCGATTGGTCGTCTCTATATCACCCCAGATCTAGAGGGGCAGATTCGCTATATGGCGGTGAAGAACTCTCGCCAAAGCAAAGGCATGGGCTCACTTATCTTGGTTGCGCTAGAGTCACTGGCACGTCAAGAAGGTGCGAAGCGTTTGGTGTGTAATGCTCGTGAAGATGCGATCTCATTCTATGAGAAGAATGAGTTTGAGCGTCGTGGTGAGATTAACGACCAACGTGGGCCTGTGCGTCACCAACAGATGGTAAAACCTCTTGATCCAATGGCTGATGTACTGCGCAAACCAGAATGGTGTAATGAGCTTCAGCAGCGCTGGGAGCATCAGATTCCGATCAGTGACAAGATGGGCATCAAGATTAACCAATACACGGGTTATCAGTTCGAGTGTAGTGCTCAGTTGAATCCAAACCTTAACCCTCATAACACCATGTTTGCTGGCTCAGCCTTTACCTTGGCGACCTTAACCGGTTGGGGTATGACTTGGTTACTAATGAAGGAGCGTGGGTTGACAGGTGATATTGTACTAGCAGATAGTAATATTCGTTACCGTCATCCAGTTGAGCAAAACCCAGTGGCATCCACGTCATTGGATGGGATCAGTGGCGATTTAGATCGCCTCGCGTCTGGAAGAAAAGCTCGTATCATCATTCACGTGACCATTAACAGTGGCGACGTGGAGGCGGTTGAGTTTACGGGAACCTATATGCTGATCCCTGACTACAAAAAGAGATTATCAACAGACTCCAACGTAAGCGTATAGCTGACAATGGCTAGCAGATAAAGATACAGATAGAAGGCGCTACTCTTGTGGAGTGGCGCTTTTTTGTTGGCAGTCGTTAATCTCGGAATACTCAGCTTGGGTGAGCTTTCCTGATATTTGGTGGCATGGGTCGGATAGTGAAATAGAGAGAGTGTGTTGCTCGGTTTTTAGCAAGTCGAGCTCTCCAGAAATTTCGCCATTTAACGTTTGAATCCTTTGTTCGCTTTGCTCTGCTGCCGATGCACCAATAATGTGCACTGGTTCAAGTGTGAAGCGTCCACGGTCAAAATTCGCATTGAGCTCTGGGATTTCAAATACGTTATCAGTCGATGTTTCAGAAAGCTTATCATTAAAGGTCATCACACCTTGGCGAACGCTACCAGTGAGTTGACCTGTTGTGGAATAGCCGAGCATTAATGAATCGCCGTATAAACCCGCAGCTTGAAGTTCAAATTCGCCATAACCGGTTGCGTCGAGCGGTAGTTCAAGTTGCTGTAACATGGGGGCTATCGGTAATCCATCGGCAGAGATCTCTAAGCTCCATGGCTTACTGATTTGGTTAAAGTCGAGAGTAGCATTCGCTTCAATATACCCATTCTTTAATGGTGCAAATAGGCGTGTCAGCGTCCATTTTCCTTGCTCGCTATTCATCTCAACCACTGGTTGAGCGCTAATAATGTTTTGGTAGCTGGCATCATTCGCGCTGGCCATCAGCTTTCCTTGCCACAGACCTAGCTTTCTATCTTGTAGAAGTTGAACTTGATACCCCTCGATATGTAATCCTGAGACCTGCCAGTAAGGCTTTTGTGCGAGTTGGATAAGTTGGCTGCGTTCTATGTTAATTCGGCTAATTTCGACATTCTGGAGCTGCGTGAGCCAAGGTATCAAGCGAGTGGCGGGTGGAGGGCTATCTTGGCTTTCCGTAATCCACTTTATGCCTTGCAGGTCGAGCTGCGCTAATTGAATGCTGCTAGGGGTTACTTCGCCATTAAGTTGAACAGTGCCTTGTAGGAATTGAGTATAGAAATCTTCAATCAGAATCTGGTTCGTATCTAAATTGAGCTTGATACTTGGCTCTATGAACATGTCATCATCAATGGTCACTCCCTCTGCTTGCAGAGAGAAAATGGCTTTCTGTTGCTTCCACAGCTCAAAAGGCAGTTGGATATTTTCTAGTGAGGCATCAAAAGCTGCGAGGTGGCCGTCTTGCCACTCTACATCGCTACGCAGAATATCTAAGCTATTGATGTGATTGATCTTAATGCCTGCTACATCCCACTCTTTGCATAGTAGGTTTTGGGTCTGTTTCTGATTGAGTCGTAAGCCATCGACGGTCACATTCACCAACGACCAATTTTGCTGATACTGCTCTGCTTGACCTGAAATTTTGGCACCACGCCAGTCAAACGAAGCGCCATACAGGGTGCTATCACTTGGTTTAAGATCTAGATCAATCAACAGGTTATCGAACGCTTCGCCTTGCCAATACAGCTGTGAGGCAGAAAGTTGGGTTTTTCCATAAGGTAGAAGTGAGTTGTCGTTGTTCCACGTTGGGTTGGAGATCTGAAGATCGATGCCTCGCGCGTTAAAGTCTGGGGTTGAAAAGTCGAGATTGTTGATGGCCAGCTGGTGGATCTTAATGCTTGGCTGGGTAAATAAAGAGGCGAGCGTTTCTAGGTCGTCGGCTTCTAACTGCAGTCCGCTGATCAATACTGAGTCCAAAACCAGCTTAGTTTCAAGAATAGAGTCTGAGTTGAACCAAAGGTCAACCTTGTCGATATACAGCGGTGTTTGTTTTTCAGGTTGGCTTTGGGTAATGCCCATTAAGGTGATGTGATAAGGCGCCTGGTACTCAACATCTTCAATGAGCACAGGTTGTTCAATCGCATGTTTGATAAAAAAGTTAGTAACATCCGCGCGGTATTGGGTTTGCAGGCTTAATAGCAATGCTGCGATAGTTGCAACGGCGATAGCCAACGCAATGCCGAACACCATGAATACCTTTTTCATTCCCTGAAAGCCTTAAATTTCAATCGTCTCAAAACAGAGTGGAACAAAAAGGGACAAGCAGCAACAAAAAAGCCCCTCAAAAGAGGCAACACCTATCATTTAAGGTGTTTAGATCGCACAGTGTAGCGAGTCTTACTAAAA